>NZ_CP152019.1:600000-865000 GCF_038622445.1 Sporosarcina sp. FSL K6-1522 | reverse complement strand
TCCACCACACCCGCAATATTTAGTAGGAATCAAATCCCTACCCTATGACTGGCAAGTCATAGAAATGGTGAGCCATACAGGATTCGAACCTGTGACCCTCTGATTAAAAGTCAGATGCTCTACCAACTGAGCTAATGGCTCCAAACATGGTGCCGGCGAAAGGACTTGAACCCTCAACCTACTGATTACAAGTCAGTTGCTCTACCAATTGAGCTACACCGGCAAATAAATCATTTTAAAAATATGGTGGAGGATGACGGGCTCGAACCGCCGACCCCCTGCTTGTAAGGCAGGTGCTCTCCCAGCTGAGCTAATCCTCCTGGGTAAGTTAAAGTCTGTATGTAATGAATTGTACAGGCCCGGCGACGTCCTACTCTTGCAGGGGGGAACCCCCAACTACCATCGGCGCTGAAGAGCTTAACTTCCGTGTTCGGGATGGGAACGGGTGTGACCTCTTCGCCATCGGCACCAGACCTGTATAGTCTTTTTTCAAAGACATTACTCATTATATCAAATCTATTGAGTTTTGCAAGTACTTTTTCAAAAAATAAATAGTACTTATTCACTCAAAACTGAATAAAACCAACATTGTGTTGCACAAATCGAGCCAACCGTGCACTTTTTAAATAAGGTTAAGTCCTCGATCGATTAGTATCCGTCAGCTCCACACGTCGCCGCGCTTCCACCCCAGACCTATCAACCTCATCTTCTTTGAGGGATCTTACTTACTTGCGTAATGGGAAATCTCATCTCGAGGGGGGCTTCATGCTTAGATGCTTTCAGCATTTATCCCGTCCACACATAGCTACCCAGCGATGCCTTTGGCAAGACAACTGGTACACCAGCGGTGTGTCCATCCCGGTCCTCTCGTACTAAGGACAGCTCCTCTCAAATTTCCTGCGCCCGCGACGGATAGGGACCGAACTGTCTCACGACGTTCTGAACCCAGCTCGCGTACCGCTTTAATGGGCGAACAGCCCAACCCTTGGGACCGACTACAGCCCCAGGATGCGATGAGCCGACATCGAGGTGCCAAACCTCCCCGTCGATGTGGACTCTTGGGGGAGATAAGCCTGTTATCCCCGGGGTAGCTTTTATCCGTTGAGCGATGGCCCTTCCATGCGGAACCACCGGATCACTAAGCCCGTCTTTCGACCCTGCTCGACTTGTAGGTCTCGCAGTCAAGCTCCCTTATGCCTTTGCACTCTACGAATGATGTCCAACCATTCTGAGGGAACCTTTGGGCGCCTCCGTTACTCTTTAGGAGGCGACCGCCCCAGTCAAACTGTCCGCCTGACACTGTCTCCTGCCCCGATAAGGGGCATGGGTTAGAAGTCCAATACATCCAGGGTAGTATCCCACCAACGCCTCCTCCGAAGCTGGCGCTCCGGGCTCTAAGGCTCCTACCTATCCTGTACAGGATGCATCGGAATTCAATATCAGGTTACAGTAAAGCTCCACGGGGTCTTTCCGTCCTGTCGCGGGTAACCTGCATCTTCACAGGTATTATAATTTCACCGAGTCTCTCGTTGAGACAGTGCCCAGATCGTTACGCCTTTCGTGCGGGTCGGAACTTACCCGACAAGGAATTTCGCTACCTTAGGACCGTTATAGTTACGGCCGCCGTTTACTGGGGCTTCAATTCAAAGCTTCGCTTGCGCTGACCTCTCCTCTTAACCTTCCAGCACCGGGCAGGCGTCAGCCCCTATACTTCACCTTGCGGTTTTGCAGAGACCTGTGTTTTTGCTAAACAGTCGCCTGGGCCTATTCACTGCGGCTCTCTCGGGCTTTAACACCCTACCAGAGCACCCCTTCTCCCGAAGTTACGGGGTCATTTTGCCGAGTTCCTTAACGAGAGTTCTCTCGATCACCTTAGGATTCTCTCCTCGCCTACCTGTGTCGGTTTGCGGTACGGGCACCTCCCGCCTCGTTAGAGGCTTTTCTTGGCAGTGTGAAATCAGGGACTCCGGAGACAATTCTCCTCGCCATCACAGCTCAATGTTATAGGAACGGGATTTGCCTCGTTCCACACCTCACTGCTTAGACGCGCATAACCAACAGCGCGCTCACCCTATCCTACTGCGTCCCCCCATTACTCAAACGGCGGGGAGGTGGTACAGGAATATCAACCTGTTATCCATCGTCTACGCCTTTCGGCCTCGACTTAGGTCCCGACTAACCCTGAGCGGACGAGCCTTCCTCAGGAAACCTTGGGCATTCGGTGGAAGGGATTCTCACCCTTCTTTCGCTACTCATACCGGCATTCTCACTTCCAAGCGCTCCACCAGTCCTTACGGTCTAGCTTCAACGCCCTTGGAACGCTCTCCTACCACTGACACCTAAGGTGTCAATCCACAGTTTCGGTGATTCGTTTAGCCCCGGTACATTTTCGGCGCAGCGCCACTCGACCAGTGAGCTATTACGCACTCTTTAAATGATGGCTGCTTCTGAGCCAACATCCTGGTTGTCTGGGCAACGCCACATCCTTTTCCACTTAACGAATACTTGGGGACCTTAACTGGTGGTCTGGGCTGTTTCCCTCTCGACTACGGATCTTATCACCCGCAGTCTGACTCCCAAACATAAATCATCGGCATTCGGAGTTTGTCTGAATTCGGTAACCCGGGATGGGCCCCTAGTCCAAACAGTGCTCTACCTCCGAGATTCTTAACGTTTGAGGCTAGCCCTAAAGCTATTTCGGAGAGAACCAGCTATCTCCAGGTTCGATTGGAATTTCACCGCTACCCACACCTCATCCCCGCATTTTTCAACATACGTGGGTTCGGGCCTCCAGTAAGTGTTACCTTACCTTCACCCTGGACATGGGTAGATCACCTGGTTTCGGGTCTACGACCCCATACTCATTCGCCCTATTCAGACTCGCTTTCGCTGCGGCTCCGCATTCACTGCTTAACCTTGCATGGAATCGTAACTCGCCGGTTCATTCTACAAAAGGCACGCCATCACCCATTAACGGGCTCTGACAACTTGTAGGCACACGGTTTCAGGATCTATTTCACTCCCCTTCCGGGGTGCTTTTCACCTTTCCCTCACGGTACTGGTTCACTATCGGTCACTAGGGAGTATTTAGCCTTGGGAGATGGTCCTCCCGGATTCCGACGGAATTTCACGTGTTCCGCCGTACTCAGGATACACTCTGGAGAGAATGGACTTTCGACTACGGGGCTTTTACCCGCTACGGCGGACCTTTCCAGGTCGCTTCGCCTAATCCATTCCTTTGTAACTCCGTGTAGAGTGTCCTACAACCCCAGGAAGCAAGCTTCCTGGTTTGGGCTCTTCCCGTTTCGCTCGCCGCTACTCAGGGAATCGATGTTTCTTTCTCTTCCTCCGGATACTTAGATGTTTCAGTTCTCCGGGTCTGCCTCGTTTACGCTATGTATTCACGTAAACGTACTACCCCATTATGGGCAGTGGGTTTCCCCATTCGGAAATCTCCGGATCAAAGCTTACTTACAGCTCCCCGGAGCATATCGGTGTTAGTGCCGTCCTTCTTAGGCTCCTAGTGCCAAGGCATCCGCCGTGCGCCCTTTCTAACTTAACCTTTCGGCTTCAACAGCCATTTGGTGAGTCTTATTTACAGCGATGTAAACAGGGGCTCTTAAAAAGGTATTGCATAAGTAAATTACAATTGTAATCGACTCGGTTGATTCTTGATTTGTTACTTTCAATGTCGTTTTATCCAGTTTTCAATGAACAAGTTTTGAAAAAGATCATCTATAAAGAAAGATGAACCTTCAAAACTGAACGCAAAACGTCAATGGATAGACCAGAGGTCTATTTCCGAAATAATCCTTAGAAAGGAGGTGATCCAGCCGCACCTTCCGATACGGCTACCTTGTTACGACTTCACCCCAATCATCTGTCCCACCTTCGGCGGCTGGCTCCCGTAAGGGTTACCCCACCGACTTCGGGTGTTACAAACTCTCGTGGTGTGACGGGCGGTGTGTACAAGACCCGGGAACGTATTCACCGTGGCATGCTGATCCACGATTACTAGCGATTCCGGCTTCATGGAGGCGAGTTGCAGCCTCCAATCCGAACTGGGAATGATTTTATGGGATTAGCTCCCCCTCGCGGGTTGGCAACCCTCTGTATCATCCATTGTAGCACGTGTGTAGCCCAGGTCATAAGGGGCATGATGATTTGACGTCATCCCCACCTTCCTCCGGTTTGTCACCGGCAGTCACCTTAGAGTGCCCAACTGAATGCTGGCAACTAAGATCAAGGGTTGCGCTCGTTGCGGGACTTAACCCAACATCTCACGACACGAGCTGACGACAACCATGCACCACCTGTCACCGCTGTCCCCGAAGGGAAAGGCATATCTCTACACCGGGCAGCGGGATGTCAAGACCTGGTAAGGTTCTTCGCGTTGCTTCGAATTAAACCACATGCTCCACCGCTTGTGCGGGTCCCCGTCAATTCCTTTGAGTTTCAGCCTTGCGGCCGTACTCCCCAGGCGGAGTGCTTAATGCGTTAGCTGCAGCACTAAGGGGCGGAAACCCCCTAACACTTAGCACTCATCGTTTACGGCGTGGACTACCAGGGTATCTAATCCTGTTTGCTCCCCACGCTTTCGCGCCTCAGCGTCAGTTACAGACCAGAAAGCCGCCTTCGCCACTGGTGTTCCTCCACATCTCTACGCATTTCACCGCTACACGTGGAATTCCGCTTTCCTCTTCTGTACTCAAGTCCCCCAGTTTCCAATGACCCTCCACGGTTGAGCCGTGGGCTTTCACATCAGACTTAAAGGACCGCCTGCGCGCGCTTTACGCCCAATAATTCCGGACAACGCTTGCCACCTACGTATTACCGCGGCTGCTGGCACGTAGTTAGCCGTGGCTTTCTAATAAGGTACCGTCAAGGTACGAGCAGTTACTCTCGTACGTGTTCTTCCCTTACAACAGAGCTTTACGATCCGAAAACCTTCTTCACTCACGCGGCGTTGCTCCATCAGACTTTCGTCCATTGTGGAAGATTCCCTACTGCTGCCTCCCGTAGGAGTCTGGGCCGTGTCTCAGTCCCAGTGTGGCCGATCACCCTCTCAGGTCGGCTACGCATCGTCGCCTTGGTAGGCCATTACCCCACCAACTAGCTAATGCGCCGCGGGCCCATCCTGCAGTGACAGCCGAAACCGTCTTTCAGAGTTTGTCCATGCGGACAAACTGATTATTCGGTATTAGCCCCGGTTTCCCGGAGTTATCCCCATCTGCAGGGCAGGTTGCCCACGTGTTACTCACCCGTCCGCCGCTAACTTCAGGGAGCAAGCTCCCTTCCGTCCGCTCGACTTGCATGTATTAGGCACGCCGCCAGCGTTCGTCCTGAGCCAGGATCAAACTCTCCATAATAGAAGAAAATGATTGCTCATTTCTTGCTGGCATCAATTAAGATGTCAAATTTGAATCCGAAGATTCGTTTGTGTTTCCTTTTGGGAAACGTTTGGCTCTAGTGCCGAAGCACCTTCGCTTTATTTCATTGACGTTTTGCTGTTCAGTTTTCAAGGTCCATATCGCCGCTGCTTATCTCAGAGGCAACTTTTATATCTTATCAGGTTACGTCCTTCATGTCAACAACTAATTTCAATTTCTTTTTTCGTTGTTTTGTTTATATCGGAAGCGCAACGTTTTCTATCTTAACATTTCCTTTTGAATGAGTCAACAACTAATTTCAATTTCTTTTTCGTTGTTTTCTTCACATCGGAAGTGCGACGCTTTCTAATATACCATCGGATCTCCACGAATGCAACCTTATTTCGAAACTTTTTTCATACCTTTCATTACTTAAACTAAAAACCGCTATGCAAAGCACTTTAAGTGGCTTTGCATAGCGGTTACTTCCTTTAGTCTCTCGGACGCATCTGTGGGAATAGCAAGATGTCACGAATCGATTGAGCGTTTGTTAACAACATAACAAGACGGTCCACACCGATTCCGAGTCCACCAGTAGGCGGCAGTCCATACTCAAGTGCTTCTATGAAATCGTCATCCATATCATGCGCTTCATCATTCCCTTGTTCTTTCTCAACAAGTTGCGCTTCAAAACGTTGACGTTGATCGATTGGATCATTCAACTCCGTGAATGCATTTGCATGCTCGCGACGTACAATGAACAATTCAAAGCGATCTGTGAAACGCTCGTCTTCCGGATTCTTCTTCGCAAGAGGTGAGATTTCCACTGGGTGCCCGTAAATGAATGTCGGCTGCACAAGTTGCTCTTCAACCTTCTGCTCAAAGAACTCATTCAATACATGCCCAACTTCCATCATAGCTGTTACTTCCACGCCATGCTCTTTAGCAAGTGCATGCGCTTCTTCCTTCGTCATCTCTTTCCAGAAATCAACGCCTGTATATTCTTTTATTGCATCGACCATATGAAGACGTGTCCAACCTGGTGCTAGTTCAATGATGTCTTCTCCGTACTGTACTTGTGTTGTGCCTAGTACATCTTGGGCAATATGCGCAACCAAGTTTTCTGTTAATGCCATGATATCTTTATAATCAGCGTACGCTTCATATAGTTCAATCATCGTAAACTCCGGATTATGACGTGTTGACATTCCCTCATTACGGAAGACGCGGCCAATTTCATAAACCTTCTCAAGTCCACCTACAATAAGGCGCTTCAAGTGAAGTTCGATTGCGATACGCATGTAAAGTTCCATGTCGAGTGTATTATGATGCGTGATGAATGGACGCGCAGAGGCCCCGCCCGCAATTGCATGTAGCATCGGCGTTTCCACTTCTAGGAATCCTTGATCATCTAAATAACGGCGCATTGAACGGATAATTTTACTTCTAAGAATAAATGTCTCTTTACTTCCCTCTGTTGCAATCAAATCCAAATAACGCTGACGATAGCGCTGTTCAATATCCTTCAACCCGTGGAATTTCTCAGGTAGTGGGCGGAGTGCTTTTGTCAGGAAAGTAAACTCCGTTGCTTTAATAGAAAGTTCTCCTACTTTTGTTTTAAAGACAACGCCAGAAACCCCAACAATATCACCAAGATCTGCACTTGTAAAAAGCTTATACGCTTCTTCACCAATTGCATCTTGTCTTACGTAAATTTGAATTTGGCCACCAAGGTCTTGTAAATGCGCAAAACCAGCTTTCCCTTTGCCACGCTTCGTCATGATACGTCCCGCAATTTTTACTTCATGCGGTGTTTCATCAAGCTCTTCTTTTGAAAGCTCTTCATATTGTTCTAAAATTTCATTTGATAAATGTGTTCGTTCAAACCTCGAGCCGAATGGATCTAGTCCACTTTCTCGTATATCCTCCATCTTCTGGCGTCTCACCAGTAGCTGATCGTTCAATTCGTCCAAATGGGACATGTCTTTCACTCCTTCATTATTTCCGTTGCAATCAAATACACCTTGGCGTATTTGCGTCTGGATTTTGGATTGAGCTCGCTCAATTAAATCTCTTCAAAATCCATGACATCCGCCGGAGGCTTTAACTTCATGCAACTATTGTACACAATTTACGACGTCCAAACACGTTTTACTTACTTATTATAATGAAAAGAGCCATTTCAATCTCTTTCGCCTGACTGTCATCAATGTATATAACTAAGGCCGATTCATTCCGCCGTCTGCAAAAATTGCTCGACTCCGTTAACTTTCTTCCAAAGCATAACACCACGATCTTGAGCAGCAATTTCCTTTGCATACAATTTTCCTGTCTTCGGATGGACAACCATCGGAGCAATCTCTAGAAGAGGAATGAGAACAAACGCCCGCTCATGCATACGCATATGTGGTACGATCAAGTTCTCTGCTACAACATTGTCGTTATCATACAATAAAATGTCAAGGTCGACAGTCCGGGGACCCCATCTTACCGTCCGAACCCTGCCAAGCGCCTGTTCAACTTCCTGACACGCCGCAAGTAATTCGTATGCATCCAATGTCGTTTCCACACCGACCGCAATATTAAGAAAGTCCGCCTGGTCGGTATAGCCAACAGGTGCCGTTTCATAAACTGACGATACGGCCAACACCCTCACATCATCGCGTACATCGAGCGCACGCACCGCTTCCACAAGATGATCGAGTCTATCACCGATATTCGAGCCGATTGATAAATACGCAACAGTCACACGAAGCGCCCCCTCGTAATATCAACCGCCACGGATGTATAATGGCCCGGAATTGGTGGATCCGGCTTTATCAACACAACGCGAACACCACTCACTTTAGCCCCAAACGCCTTTAGCACTTCAGCCGCGATTCTTTCCGACACCGTTTCAATTAATTTCACAGGCTCCCCTTCAACGATCGCTCGGCATAGTTGGTAGACTTCCGCATAATTTACCGTCTTGTCCAACTCATCTGTTGTGCCAGCTTCTGCGAGGTCCGTCGCCAGTGATACAGACACACGAAAGCGTTGCCCCAATTTCGTCTCCTCAGGCAACGCACCGTGATAACCGTAAAACGCCATTTCATTCAAATGAATATAATCCATATTACACCCTCCTACTGTTCAAAAACGGTTTTACCCGTTAACACATCCATCATTTTCGCCATACGTGCGATTTCTTTCACATCATGAACACGCATCATATGACAGCCGTGTTCGATGCCATAACAAACTGTCGCACCTGTCCCTTCCAATCGCTCTTCAACGGGTAACTCTAACACATTGCCAATTAACGATTTCCGAGAGGTTCCCAACAACACTGGGTATCCCATATCCGAAATTCGTCGCAATCCTTGCATCGTCACAATATTTTGCATCGTATCCCGCGCAAAGCCAATCCCCGGATCAAGCCAGATATTTTCGCGTGTTACACCCGCCGCTGTCGCAATGCCAATACTTTCTTCCAAATCCGCAATCACTTCATCTATGAACGGACCTTCATACACCGCCTGCTCACGATTATGCATCAAGATAATCGACACATCATATTTCGCCGCCACGTCCGCAATTGCTGGTTCACGCTTTGCTCCCCATATATCATTAATAATCTGCGCGCCCGCTTTAATCGCCTCTTCGGCAACTCCCGCTTTGTATGTATCGATCGACACCACACAGCCCAACTCTTTCGTCAACGCCTCAATCACGGGCACCGTCCGCTCCAACTCTTGTTCCAGTGAAACCGGTACATGCCCAGGGCGCGTTGATTCTCCGCCCACGTCAATAATCTTCGCTCCATTACGCAGCATTTCTTCCGCATGCTTTAGTGCCACGTCAATCGCACCAAATTTACCACCATCCGAGAATGAATCGGGTGTGACATTCAAAATGCCCATGATCACCGTTTCTTTCTTAAAATCCATTTCGCTTCCCTTAAACCGATACACATCACGCGCATGCGTCAGTTCCATCATTCGTCGCCTTCTTCCATATCATCTATTGCCCGTCTATATAGTTCATGTAGATTTTGATAATAAACTCCGGAAGCTCCCGGAAGTGATACGCCTTCAATGGCCGATAATGGCACAAGTTCCTGCACAGCATTCGTTACAAATACCTCATCCGCCTGTTCCACATGCCACTTGTCATAAAGCCCTTCATGGACAACAAGCCCCATCGACTTAGCCAAGTCCATAATGAAAGCCCGCGTCGTCCCAGGCAAAATACCCGCGTCAATAGACGGCGTAAAAAGTTCGCCGTCCTTCGACCAAAAAACATTCGACGTAACCCCTTCCGCCACAAAGCCTTCATATGTTACAAAAAGCCCCTCCATATCCTTTAGCGAAGGCAACTCCAACCGTCCACGCACATTGTTCAAGAAGTTATGCGATTTGTGACGCACTGCGCTTTCCGGCTGATTACGCGGAGTTTCCAACCAAACCGCCTTCTTTTCCGCACCACGGACAACGGGCGCTAGCTCTTTTCTGAATAAAATCACATTTGGTTCCGCATATACAGACGGTGCTAACCCAATATCATGAACACCAGCCGAAACATTCAGACGAAAATAGCCATCCGCCCGCCCTGCTTTTTCGTCAAGCGCATGCACAGCCGCTAAAATGACTTCATCCGTGTACGGCATCGCAATTCGATACTCTGCAAGCGCAGCGTGCAACCGCTCCATATGTTCCTCAAATAACAGCACCTTGCCACTGTACGTCCGAAACGTTTCAAAAAAACCAGCACCATAGAGAAAGCCATGGTCGAACGGAGAAATCCGCAACTCCTCCGCCCGCTTGAATTCCCCATTCATCCAACACCACATGCTTACCCCTCCACTCTCACTGTTCTGCCATCGCCTTCGCTTGCCAAAGTGCCTTCGCCTTATTAAGTGACTCGATGTATTCCGCTTCTGGTGCCGAATCAGCAACTAAGCCAGCACCCGCCTGAATATGCGCAACACCATCTTTAATATAGGCCGTCCGAATGACAATGTTCAACTCCATATCACCATCAAAGCCCAACCAGCCAATAGAACCTGTATACAAACCTCTACGTGTCGGCTCAAGCTCCTCGATAATTTCCATTGTTCGCAGCTTCGGCGAGCCAGTAATCGAACCGCCCGGGAAAACCCCTTTGATGATATCCGCATTTGACAGGTCTTCTGCCGCTGTACCACGAACGTTTGAAACCAAATGCATCACATGCGAATATTTCTCTACAACCATAAACTCATTCGTTTCCACTGTATCAGGTGCACAAACACGCTTAAAATCCTCTTTCTCTAAATCAACAAGCATAATATGCTCGCCCGTCTCTTTATCATTGGACAATAGCTCTGCTTTCAGCGCTGCATCTTCACTGTCATTCGCTCCTCTAGGTCTTGTCCCACCAATCGGTCGCGTACTCAATTCATCGCCACGCTTTTTCAAAAGCAATTCAGGAGAACCCGAGACCACCGCAAATTCCGGTGCACCTACTGACGCCATATAAGGAGAAGGGTTGAATGAACGAAGCGCCTCGTACATATCTAATGGATGCGCTGTTAGCGGTTTGGATTGTCGTACAGATAAGTTCACTTGAACGACATCCCCACTCGCAATATAACTTTGCACATCACGCACCATCTGTTCAAATTGCGGTCCGGTTACAGAAACAGCAAGATCATCCGATTCGGAAGAAACATCCGTTGCTTCTCCCGGTACAAAAACTTGCTTCTTCAATCCTGCCTCAGTTGCCCCCAGCCACTCTCCCTCAAGCTCCACCGGATCCAATTCACGATTCGGTAGCGCCATGAAATACGCCGTTTCCGTTTGAACATCCAAAACCGCCCAACGATCGAATAAATAAAAATAGAGATCCGGCGTTTCAAGATCGTCAACCGTATCAACAGGAATCGGTTCATAACGACGTACATAATCATAGCTAATAAAACCTGCGACTCCACCTTGGAAATCCGGCAATTCTGGAATTCGCTCCATTTCGTATGAACGTGCAAATTCATTCAATAGCTCTAATGGCTCTCCTTCTCTTACTTCCTCCGTACCATCACGCCATACAAGCTGTAATTTATCTCCCTCAAGCGTGCGCAGTGTTACAAGCGGATTAATTCCCGCCACGCATAGCGTGCCACCACGTCCACTTTCAAGAAGTAAATGACGCTCATGCTTATGCGCCAATTCTTTATACGCATAGAAAAATTGTTCTTTCGTCATTGCTGAAGTTGTATAGACTGGTTTTTGTCCTTGCATCTTGATTTCCCCCTGCTACTCATTTGTATCTTCATCTTACCTCGCAAAAGGCATTTTACGCCACTAAGAAAAGCGCAAGCGCCTCAGGAGGGACGACAGGCATAAGACGAACCTGCGAAGTGGCGCCCTTTGCCACACAGCAGGATTGGCTACCAAAGAACACAGTCTAAGTTCGCCGCGTCCTGCGGCAACAACTGTGCAACTCACATCCTGTAAGCCTCCGAATCCCTAGGCGCTGGACCCTAGACAATAAAAAAGAAGGAGCATCATCGCTCCCTCTTCATTTCAATTATTCTTCGTCAAATTGATAAAGTGGTGTACTCAAGTAGCGTTCACCATTTGATGGTAAAATCGCAACAACTTTCTTTCCTTTACCAAGTGTCTTTGCCGCCTGTAATGCTGCAAAAATCGCCGCGCCCGATGAAACGCCACCGAGAATTCCCTCTTCACGCGCTGCGCGTCTTGCTGTCTCATACGCCTCGTCATTCGTCACGAGTGCAATTTCATCATAAATCGCTGTATTGAGAACTTGAGGGACAAACCCTGCGCCAATCCCCTGAATTTTATGAGGTCCTGGCTTTCCACCCGAAAGGACAGGTGAGTCAGTTGGTTCAACTGCAATAATTTTCACATCTGGGAAACGTTCTTTTAACACACTTCCCGCTCCCGTAATTGTACCACCCGTTCCAATACCTGATACAAACGCATCTACACGATCAAGTGCATCCGCAATTTCCGGACCTGTCGTCAAACGGTGAACTTCAGGGTTCGCTTCGTTATTGAACTGCTGTGGCACAAACCAGCCATTTTCTTTCGCCAATTCTTCCGCCTTACCAATCGCGCCTTTCATCCCCTCAGCACCTGGCGTCAACACAAGATCCGCACCATACGCACGCAATAAGTTACGTCGCTCCGTACTCATCGTATCTGGCATAACAAGAACAGCCTTATACCCTTTGGCCGCCGCAATCATCGCAAGACCAATCCCTGTATTCCCGCTCGTCGGTTCAATAATTGTGCTTCCTTCTTTTAAATCCCCAGACTTCTCAGCTGCTTCAATCATCGCAAGCGCAATACGATCTTTTACACTAGATCCCGGATTAAAGTATTCTAGTTTCAAATAAACTTCCGCATCTTCCGGACCAGTCAATCGATTCAATTTAACAAGAGGTGTCTTCCCAACCAAGTCCGCAACAGAGTTTCCAACTAACGTCATCATTACCCTCTCCTAATCCCAACTATTTTGATATGCTTTGTTAAATTAATCATACTACCACCACACACGCGTTGTCAATATTAGAATAATCGATTACTTCATTTCAAAATCAATTATGCCTCGGCATAATTGATTCCAGATTTTTTTCGAGCGTGCCAAAAAAAAAAAAAATCTATGACATCCGCCGGAGCCTTGGGCCAACAGGATGTTGGTCATGCAGGCGTTTTCACAGGACGTGGAGACCTTAACCTGCGTACTTCTGTCGTTCAACAGGCATTTGAACACCTGTTGACCAGAAAAACAAAACCACATTCATCTCGCCACCTATCGAGGTGGGAGTTTTCTGTAGCTGACGCTCCGCTTTCAGTTACAAAAAGAGTTGCTGGATGAAGATAAAATAAGCTGCCCAGATTCGACTCACATCGATTTCCAGACAGCCCACTTTCATTTACCGTAAAACCACTTTGCATCGAACTCTTTCCAAAATGCCTCCGGGCTCACAGATTGCGGAAGCTGCTCTAAAGCCAGTTCACGCTGTATATGCTCTTTCACTTCGTTAAACTTGAATGATTGCCCCTTGACCACTTCACTAACATGCACAACTGCAAAGGTCTTATCACTTAACACAATCACATCACTGTTCTTTCCTTTTTTCGTCTTTAAAGCAGCTTTAACAATCGCCTCATCGACTAACTCTGTCGACTCATTGATATAGCCAATATCGCCGCCAAGACTGGCAGATGCTAGATCCGTCGACCGCTCCTTCGCGAGAACGTCAAAGCTGGATCCTTTCGACAACTCATCTAGCACCTGGTTCGCATCCTTCTTCGACGGGACAACAATCACAGCTGTTCGATGAGCAGGCAAAATGTTATACAACGAAGCATTATCATCATAAAAGTCTTTGATAGCGCCCTCTTTCACAACAACATCCTTCGTTAACACCTTATCCAATATCAGATTCGCATGGATCTTTTGACGCGCTTTATCCACATCCAAGCCCGAATAAGAATGACCATCCACAGAGCGAATTAGAGCGAGTTCGAGGTCAATCTCCTTGTCAGACACCTCAATGCCATATTGCTTCGCCGCAGCTTTCATGACCTTTTCGTTGACAAGTTCAAGGAGCGTTTCACGACCAATCTCCTTCTCCATGGCCGCCATCCACTCTTCCTTCGTAATGGACTCACCAGCTACCGACGCAACTTCTTCATCCGCTTCCTTCTCAACTTCATCAGGAATAAGCCATCCAATAAACCACAAAACATTACAGATGAACAGAATGCCTACAAGTGCAACGAGTGGTTTTGTTTTCAATCGACGCTTCTGCGTTGGTGTTGGTGCTGACTCAGGAGCCCGACCGTATTTCATCGATGAACCCTTCCAGTTCCGCTTTCGGATACACATATGTTTCCAGACAGAAATGACAATGCGCTTCCGCCTGCCCCTCTTCTTCAATCATGTCGCGAATTTCCTTTTCACCCAGCCCAATAATCGCATTGCCAAAGCGTTCTTTTGAACAATTACATGTAAATGCAACAGCCTTTTGCTCCAAAATCTCAACATTTTCTGCACCAAGCACTTCACCAAGAATTTCTTCTGGCGTTAGGCCACGGTCAATTAGTTTTGAAATCGGCTCTACATTCGCAATACGCTCTTCCAATTGGCTAATCGTCTCGTCCGTTGCACCCGGCATGACTTGGATGATAAACCCACCAGCTGCCTTCGCTGTATTATCTGGGTTCACAAGAACGCCAAGACCTACAGCGGAAGGAACCTGTTCCGACACAACAAAGTATTCCGTAAAGTCTTCTGCAATTTCACCTGAAACGATAGGCACTTGACCCGTAAAGAAATCCTTCAAACCTAAATCCTTCACCACCGTCAGCATACCTGCCGTACCAACTGCACGTCTGACATCCAATTTCCCTTGATCATTCAAATCGAAATGCGTTTGCGGATTCGTTACGTAACCACGGACTTCACCACGCGAGTTAGCGTCGATAATCATTGAACCGATCGGGCCGCCACCTTCGATTTTAATCGTCAATTTTTCTTCGCCTTTTTCCATTGCACCCATCATCACTGCCGAAGTCATCGAACGACCAAGTGCCGCTGTCGCTGTCGGCCACATCGCATGGCGACGTTGCACCTCAGCTATTGTTTCTGTTGTACGAGCTGCATACGCACGGATTGTTCCGTCGTATGCAAGCGCTTTTACTAAATAATCCTTCATGTTCTTCCTCGACTCCCTTTACATATTTCGTTCATAAATTAGATGAAGCCCCTTCAACGTTAAGAAGTTGTCGACAACATCTATACTGGACGTTTCACTCGCGATTAAATCTGCAAGTCCTCCTGTTGCAATAACAGTTGGCTCTACCTTACTTTGCGCCTTCATGCGCGCAACAATTCCTTCTACTTGTCCTACATAACCAAAAATAATACCCGCCTGCATGGCAGCTACTGTATTTTTTCCAACAACACTTTCTGGACGCGACAACTCCACACGCGGCAGTTTCGACGCGCGATCAAATAACGCTTCCATCGAAATACCGATACCAGGCGCAATCGCCCCACCCATATACTCGCCTTTTTCATTGACATAACAATACGTTGTTGCCGTACCAAAATCGACAATAATCAGCGGGTCACCATAATCATGTGTTGCCGCAACCGCATTGACAATCCGATCCGCACCGACTTCACGCGGATTTTCATACTTAATGTTTAAACCTGTTTTCACACCCGGACCAACAACTAACGGTTTCTGATTAAAATACTTTCGACACATCTGCTCCAGCGGAAACATAACGGTTGGGACAACGGAGGAAATAATAATACCCGTCACATCCCCAAATGTAAGACCTACATGCGAAAATAAGGATTTCACTTGCATTGCATACTCATCTTCCGTCTTCTGTCTATATGTTTCCATACGCCAATGATGTTTCAGTTCTCCTTGTTCATAGACACCAAGGACAATATTCGTATTTCCCGTATCCAACACTAAGATCATAATGGTTCCCTCGCTAACTTTGGCATTTTCCCAAACATCATACCATAATCCGGTAGATAGAAAAAAGCTGACTGCTTCAAAAGAAACAGTCAGCTTTCATTTGTCATTCAACCTCTGTGATCTTCATCAATCGGTTTCAGTAACTGCTCCTCGTCGAATTTCTTCGGCAAGTCGCCAATCGACGGGTCTTTCGGTGCGCCTACTGCATCAGAGACATGCGCATCATCTGCTTTTTCAAGGACAACTGCGTTCTCTTCTTTTCCTTTACGATCATATGGACGATCAGGCAATGTACCATGATCTTTCAAATGGTTAATTTGCTCAGCATCGAGTGTTTCTACTTCTAGAAGCGTCGTTGCGATCAAATCAAGCAAGTCTCGTTTTTCCGTAAGGATTTGTTTCGTGCGCGCATATTGTTCTTTAATAATACTTTGCATTTCTTGGTCAATCTCATACGCGATTGACTCAGAATAATTTTGCTCAGAATTGAAGTCTCTGCCAAGGAAGACGTTTCCGCCTTGCGCCTGACCAAACTGCATCGGACCGAGCTTATCGCTCATCCCGTATTCCGTTACCATTGAACGCGCGATTCCTGTTGCACGCTGGAAGTCATTATGTGCACCTGTTGAAACTTCACCAAGCACTACCTCTTCCGCAACACGCCCGCCAAGTAAACCTGCAATTTTATCAAGTAATTCTGGCTTCGTCATAAAGTAACGATCCTCTTTTGGGAGCATGACCGCATAACCGCCCGCCTGTCCGCGTGGAACAATGGTTACCTTATGAACAATTTCAGCGTCATCCAACATCAGTCCAACAACAACGTGTCCTGCTTCATGGAAAGCCACAATATTACGTTCTTTTTTCGAAATGACACGACTTGTTTTAGCTGGCCCTGCAATAACGCGGTCCGTCGCCTCATCAATATCCGCCATATCAATTTTCGCTTTGCCACGTCTTGCTGCGACAAGCGCCGCCTCGTTCAGCAAGTTCTCAAGATCTGCTCCCGAGAATCCTGGTGTACGCTGTGCAAGAGCTTTCAAGTTAACCGATTCGTCAAGTGGCTTGTTACGTGCATGCACTTGAAGAACCGCTTCCCTTCCTTTAACATCCGGACGACCAACCGTAATTTGACGGTCAAAACGTCCTGGACGAAGAAGTGCAGGGTCAAGGATATCTGGACGGTTCGTCGCCGCCACAATGATAATACCTTCGTTCTCACCAAAACCATCCATTTCAACAAGGAGTTGATTCAGTGTTTGTTCACGTTCATCATGTCCTCCACCGAGACCAGCGCCACGTTGGCGACCAACCGCGTCGATTTCATCGATGAAGATAATACATGGTGCATTCTTTTTCGCATTTTCGAACAGGTCACGCACACGAGATGCTCCAACCCCTACGAACATTTCTACGAAATCAGAACCCGAGATAGAGAAGAACGGTACGCCTGCTTCACCTGCAACTGCACGTGCCAGCAACGTTTTCCCTGTACCCGGAGGACCTACTAGAAGAATCCCTTTCGGAATACGTGCGCCGACTTCCGCAAATTTACGTGAATCCTTGAGGAATTCAACAACTTCCACAAGCTCAGCCTTTTCTTCGTCTGCTCCTGCAACATCTGTAAAACGAACTTTTTTCTTATCGTCTGTGTGAAGCTTCGCCTTACTCTTACCAAAGTTCATCACACGGCCACCGCCGCCACCTTGCGCCTGATTCAACAAGAAGAAGAAGAGGATAAAGATGATGATGAAAGGCACTAAGCCTGTAAAGAAGGACACCCATGCACTCGTTCCAGGTGCCTCTAGAATTTTAATATCTGCTTCAGCAGCAACTTTACGAATATCAGCCATTAAAGCTTCATCGTTTTGGAAAACGTTCGTTACAAACGTTTCACCATCTTTGCTCCCCTTCAGCGCACCTTTTACTTGATAGACAAGTTGGACAGGCTGCACTTGCATTTCCTTAATCTTTCCATCTTCCATCGCCGTGATAAATTCACCGTACGTAATTTCTTTCATTTTTGGATTTGTATTATTTAGCGAACTGAATATCCCCATTATCGCAAGAAATATCAATCCATATAATAGAAAGTATCGAAGTATTCGATTCATCCCAAGCCTCCTCATGTCATTCAAACAGAAAACTAGTGTAAATCTTACCATAGGTTTAATTAAACCTACAAAGAAAATGGCTTACTTAAAAAGAATAGATTTCCTTTTTCAACACACCAATATAAGGTAAATTTCTATATTTCTCTGCATAATCAAGTCCGTAACCGACTACGAATGCATCTGGCACAATAAACCCAGCATAATCTGCTTTCAAGTCCACTTTACGTCCTGTTGGCTTATCCAGTAATGTAACAATTTTCACAGACTTTGCTTTTCGATATTTCATCAATTCAACGAGATAACTCAACGTTTTCCCACTATCGATAATATCTTCAATAATCAGTACATCGCGCCCTTCGACACTTGTGTTCAAGTCCTTCACAATTTTCACTTCACCCGATGAAACCGTTGCGTTCCCATAGCTTGAAACGTCCATAAAATCGAGTTCAATGTATGCATCTACGCGCTTAATAAGATCGCTCATGAAAGGCAACGCCCCTTTAAGAACACCGATAGCAAGTGGAAACTTATCTTGGTATTCTTCCGTCAAGATTGCACCCAATTCATTAATTTTCTCCTGAATCTGATCTTCTGAAATCAAGACCTCTTCAATATCTTTTTCTAACATCAAAATTCCTCCTCTTTCCTAAATCAAATGAGTACGTTTTATACCAACTATGTACTTACTCCGCCCTGTCTGATTTCTCGAAAACGCTACACCATAGCGCAATCCTAGAACCGCACAAATTTCATCTTGCGCCGTCACTAGAATTGGCAACCTGTCTCGTTCCGTCACACCCACTTTTTCATCGATAAATAACCTCGACAATCGTTTTGGATGTGTCATCCCTGGCAGTAGAATCCGATCTCCAACCTCCCTTTGCTTTATATACAAAGGAAATGCATCGTCAGGAAGATCTACATACATAATATCATCTGCTTCTGCGAACAATTCAGCCGTCGCCTTACCCACTTCAGTCCAATGAAGTGCATATGCATTCTCCCAACAGATCCAACTACCTTTCGGCAATTGTTTCCGTCTCACTACTGTCTTCTTTTGTACATCCCGCACAAATGTTAACTTGTCATATTCTCGAATAAATCGGTATCCACGTGGAAGGTCGATTGACACATTTCCATTATGCGAAGAAAGATGATGCAACAGCTGGCTAATAAGCGCGGAGTTATATTCTACGGGTACACTTTCCCCATCGTATAGATACTTCAATAGTAGTGTAATCATACGTCTTTGTAAAGCATGGTGCATGTTGGAAAAAACAACACCATCAACAAAAGGAAACCCCTCCTCCGTGAAGGTCGTTATTCGCTCAAACTGTTCCCTAGCCAACGTTTCCAACAAATCCTCATCATCCCGCAACCAGCCCGCCATTTTCCCTACATTTCGAGCTGCTCCAGGGTTTTCCTTCAACATGAAGGGGACGATATGATGACGAAAACGGTTGCGTGTATACGCATTACTCGCATTGCTTGGATCCTCACGAAAGCGTAAGTCATTTTCCGCTAAATATGCATACAGCTCTTCCTTCACAACAGAAAGGAATGGACGAACGAGTAACCCGCCGCCCACTTCTCGTTTCACCGGCATACCAAACGGTTGCTTTCCCTTCGTTACTTGCATCAAAACCGTTTCGAGCTGGTCTTCTGCATGATGGGCCGTTGCCAATATGTTGTAACCTTTGTTCTGCATTATCTCTGCGAATACCCCATATCGCCCCTCGCGACAGACGGCTTGAACATTGCCACCGTCTCTTTCAACCATCATTGGTACTGGAACCTGCTCTCCGAAAAACGAAATGCCATATACGCCACATAACCGTTCCACAAAAGTACCATCTGCCGCAGACTCTTCCCCCCGCAACATATGGTCGATATGAATGGCAGCAACCTCAATCCCTAATCTATCTTGGTGTGAAGCCATGAAATGTAGCAACGCCACCGAGTCCACGCCACCAGAACAGGCGACAAGCACACGGTCTCCGGGCGACACAAGCGACTCTTCTTCAAGAAAGTGAAAAATCGTTTGCTCAAATCGCTCACTCACCATGACTTCCCCCTTTTTAAATGCATCTAATGCCTAAATTTTACCCTTGAACGCCCCTCACTACAAGCAAAGTGTCGGATTTTAGCTACTCATTATTTCCCGGGAATTAATCGAAGGATAAGGCTTGAAACTCGACCATTCAGGAAGGACATGCTCGACTTTCATAACCAGTACCGTTCGATCATCTGATACTGCACGGAATCGACGCTCTACCTCACTCATCACACGATCCGCAATTTTACTGCAATCCATTGCCCCGTACTTTTCAAGCGTACTATAGAGCGCTTTCTCCTGCGTCTCTAGCGGAATCTCACCGTTAAACATGCCATCCGTCATCATAACGATGATATCTCCTGACTTTAACTCCTCATTTTTTGCTTCTACAGAAAACGATGGCAAAAATCCTACAGGGACAGACTTGCTATCCAATCTTAAGAAATCTTCTCCTCTTTTAATATACGTACTCATAGAACCTGCTTTCCAAGACCACAAACGACCATCCTGCAAATCAATTAACGCCAAATCGAGCGTGGCGTACATATCATCAAGACCGTTTAAAGACATCATGTAATGGAGTGTATGCATCGCCGTCTCAGGGTCCATTTTACGATTTAAACACTCGCGCATCAGTCGAATCACTTTCCGGCTTTCACGATATGCCTGTATATCCTGCCCCATTCCATCAGACAATAAAACCGCCGTCAAGCCATCGTGTATCGGGAACACTTCATAGGCATCCCCTGCATGAAACGATTCTCCCCCCGCCGTCGCAACAATGCCATAATCGAGCGTGAAGCGAACTGCTGAACTGAAAGTCAATTGAATATGAGGAAATGGTTCCTGTAACACAACTGATTTCGCAACTTGAAAAGGTTCGTTGTACATCTCCTCTAACACCGGCATAATGAGCCGCTCGGCGACAGTCGTATCCGTTTCAAAGTCTGACCTTTTCTCAGGAATACAACAAACAATCCGTTGCCCCCCTCGATCTCCCGATAAAACATCTATTTGAAAATACTCAATATCCTTTTCCTGAAGTCGTCTCGCCAGCTCCTCCTCAACAGGCTTATAAATCGATAAATCCTCTTTAATATCCGTCATCATTTTATCGAGATGTGTGCTCATGTCTCGCAATTGAAGTGCAAGCATTTTGCGACCATGCTGAAGCTGGCCCATCAATAGACGATTAGCCGACTGTTCTTCCATTTCCGTAATAAGCCCCGTGAATCGGAGACATTTGTATTTGATTTTCTCCTCCACTCGGTGACGGGCTGCTTTCTTTGTCATAGAATAAGTGCCTTCCCATTCTTGAAGTAGACCCGCCATACCATCATCCTGACTTTCCCAGCATTTTGCATAACGAAAACAGGACTGACAAACTGTCGGTACCTCTTGTGCCACCGGCGCCTCAAAGTCCCCTCTAGAGGCGAATTGCCCGCTGACAAGCGTCGACATGAATTCCGAGAACTGTTGAAAATCAGAGAGCTGTTCATCAAGACGTTCTGTTAACCATTTTTGGCGTTTTTCAGAAACCTCTGGGCTCTCCGGAAAAAACACACTGCGAATCGGCTCCACTTTCTTCTTAGGTATTAAGAGAAAAATGAGCGTGGCAACCCCTAACGTGTAAAAATGTGAGGTATCCAGCGGTAATGTCGCATCATACATAAGAAAAAATGCCGAAACAGCGGCTCCTCCCACCGCAATGCCCATTTTCCCATATCTTCGCAGGACACCTGCAAAAAAGCCTGTCATCCCGTAAACCGCCATCATCCCCGTAAACGACAACTCCGCTATCCCGATAATGACAGCAATCAGCATCGCAACGGTCGTCGAAAATGGCAATCCCCCCGTTAATGCTGCCAATAAGATTGTTAGATGGATTAGCATACCCGCAACTGATACTTGCCCTAGCATTATGCCACTCATCCCCGTCGTGACCATAGCCCCGACAATACAAGCAGCCCCTAGTCGTTCAGGTGTCCATTTACCAAAGTAAATCCGATCTGCTGGCGGAAATGCCAAAAATAGAAAAAAGGTCATGAACAAAGCAAGAATCGCTTCAAAACCAATAGACAATTGAACAACTAGCGGCGGCTGTCCCATATGCATGACCAATTGCCATGACACTTGAACGATGACGATACATACCGCAACCGTGAGAGGTAACGATTTTCGCGTAAACGGAAATCGAATCACAGCATTAAATAATGCCAGTTGTAAAAGATGAATAATCGCTTGTCCTACACCAAGAAATGTACTTCCAATCATTCCCCCAATAAAAACCCACAATAGCTGCTTTCTAAAGCGTGCTCTTGCTAACGCCCACACAGGTAAGAAAAATGGCACTGCTGCATCGAATAATACGGCCTGTGCTAAATAAAAGGAACCGAGTAAAAAGAGTGTTGCGATGAGGATGTTCGCCTTCTGCTTTCTAAGCATCTCGAAATACATACGAATCGGCTGGCCAACAGGACGCGCTACATTGTCTATCAGTTTCATTTCCCATTCCCCCTATGTCTACTATGCTCTGAGTATACATAGACAATTGTCAGGAAATTGTCTGTTCATGACGCGGAGTTAACAAAATGTTTCGACTTATTGTGAACTGTTTTTCTTTTTCCTCTAATGGGTTGACATGTGCGGTCATCGCATGTATGATGAGAATTGTTGTTCTAGCGAAGCGAAATAATCGGTTGACTAGAAACAATCACGGCGGCGTAGCTCAGCTGGCTAGAGCGTACGGTTCATACCCGTAAGGTCGGGGGTTCGATCCCCTCTGCCGCCATACTAGAATACGAAAACATTCGACAGCATGTAGTCGAAAGCAAGATTAAACGGTTTCCAACGCGGAAATCGTTTTTCTATGCGAGGAAGAGAATGTTCGAACGCAGAAGCATATAGCTTAGACACAACAAAAAGCGGCGGATGCAGGCTAATCCCCTGTGTCCACCGCTTTTCTATATCGTACATTTTTTTCCTGCATTGAAGCAGCTAGCAAGTTATCCTCTTCTTGCGCCGCGGCCACCGCGTTTTGACTCTGTTGCTCTTTTCAAAGTAGAAAGGCGTTCTTCACTATCTTTCATAAACTTTGCCATCTTTGTTTCAAAATTCTCTGGACGTTCAACATTGCTCGGACGTCCACCTTGGCGCGGTCGTTGAGGACGTTGTGGTCTTTCCGGACGTTGCTCAGACTCAGGCTTCGCTTTGCGAATTGATAATCCGATCTTGCCATCCGTTCCGACGTTCATCACTTTCACTTCAACCATATCGCCTACTTTTAAATGGTCGTTAATGTCCTTAACATAGTTATCTGCTACTTCACTAATATGGACTAGACCTGTCGCACCGCTCGGTAGCTCAACAAACGCCCCGAAGTTTGTGATTCCCGTTATTTTCCCCTGTAACTTGCTGCCTACTTCAATTGACATAAAAAAAATGCTCCTCCTTAAAATTTAAGCAAGCCCCTCATTTGGAGGCTCCGCAACCGTATTAACGAGTCCTGCAAAATGCAAGAGTTCTACTCCCATTATAGCCAACAAAAAAAGAGTGTCAATAAGACTACTCTTTTCCGTCGTCTTTTTTGTCTTTTTTCTTCTTATTTTCTGGTGTAGAAAAAATAATTTCACTGTCATTAGACAGAAAATATTCTTTCCGCGCAAGCTTGGCAATATACTCATCGTCATCCAACTTTACCAGTTGCATGTTCAATCGCTCCTGATCCTCCTGCACCTTTTCTAGCTCAGCAAGCGCTTCCGTCTTCTGTTGCTCTTTTGCCGCCAATGTTTTCTTTTGATTCACCAGCGTATGCGTCAGACCACCGATGGAAACCATCGCGATGATTGCATAGACCACCATTTTTCGCTTCAGACGTTTTTTCTGCTTATTTCTCCAGTTGTCTTTCTTTTGCAGGGAACGAACATATTCAGTTTCAATCGATGCGACCCTTGCGGACGACTTTTTCTGCTGCTTTTGCTCCAAGTCCTGCACTTCCTCTCTTCACATAGCCCAATTTGTTAGTTCACCAATTATAGCTCATTTCTCTCTTTTATTAAAGAGTTTCACTGCCATAATACGGAATAGTTTAACAATTGGTCGTAGTGGAAGTGCAACGAGCTTACTCACTAGGCGTATGATTTGCCGAATGAGCGAGACAATCAGATGAATAACGAACCACACAGGCTTTACAATGAGCATTAACAATACCCTTCCCAACAACCGTAGCGGTCGATAAAAAAAGGTCGCATACAGCAGCATCCCGCTAATTTGAGCAACAGGATCATATATCCGCCAAGCCCCGTCCCGAACAAGAAAGAGAATGTAAAATGTCCCGCTACCAATCAGGATCCAGCCAATCACTTCAAACCAAGCCGCACGTCTTCTAATGATAGATTTTTTTCCGGCATGCGCAGTTCCTGTGCCAATCATATCTATGAATGCCCCCGCTGCAATGCCTGTCCCAATCATCGCAAGCAGACTAAGAAACTGGACAGAAAGTGTCATCCAAACAATTTATGGAGGAAATTTCGAGAACCTGAATCTTCTTCATCATATTGGAGGGTACTAACTGTCCCTTCCAATGTAAGAAGACCTTTGTCAACATCCAAATGGACGATGCGCAGTTCCTCTCCACGTATTTGTAGCACCCCTTGCGATGTCCGAACAAGAAATTCCTCCTGATCGAAACGGTCGATCGATTTGACTGATGTAAGATCCATCCGTTTTCTGTTGCGCATTGTGACAACATGGTCACCCGATGGGATTGTATACGTAGAATTGCTCTCCGTCTGAAATTGCATGATATGCTTCCCCCTTTGCTAGTACGTTCAAAGCTATCTTATGCCTGAGCATAAAAAAACATGACAGGAGAATTTCCTGCCACGTTTAGTTAAGTTGACGTCAAGTGGTTTTCTATCTGTCGATGAACTATTTGCTTGCATAAAATACTAGTGGGGAGGAAATAAGAAATTCCATTTTCACTATATAAATTGAACTAAAGAATCTTACCAACAACACTCGGCGCTTGGAGTAGCCGGAGTAAGAAGCCTTCGCTGGAGAATAGATGAAAATCATAAATTCAGCCTATATAGTAGATAAAAAAGGCTTCAGCAGTCGAAATTATATCTTTCACAAAATTAAACAGGTCAATCACTATTCACTCAACATGTACAACAGGAGTCGGTAGCTACCATACCTTTTTAACTCTTAGGTATCTACAGTTGTTAAGTTGAAAACTATGTTTCCAAACTCCCTAGCTTCTATAATTTCATGCTTTCAATATACCTTCTTGTATAGCTTTGAAATGCTAATTGAAAAAGAATATGCAGAGAACGATGAGGATTTCTTAATTTTCGAAGTGAAAGCTGATATAGCAACATTAAGTAAAAGTTAAAAGGGGAACAACTCCATTCTAACTTATATCACTCATATCGCACGCTATGTTAGATTCAAACGAGATAAGTGAAAAAGAAACCTCATAAAAACAGTTCCAACCCTTTCTACATAAGGGTTGGAACTGTTTTTGCGAATCTAACATATTTCACTTGTGTTAGATTCACGATCTCCTTTTGCAATAATTATCGTCAATCACAGCGCTTATTAGCCTGTAAAAATTGTATAGTAAGAGTTTGCCATACAGAAAACTAATCGGACAATGGCATGCTATCCCCTGCGAAAAAACTTAAAGGGCTACTTTTAGTTTTTTCCAAATATGGTGCAAAAGATGTTTGTATTGTATAATTAAGTAATATAAATATATTTTCTTTTTGGTTGTTAAATTAAAGGGGGACTTCCCTTTATATTAAAGACAACTAATTTTTTTACCCAATAACCGAACATACGATCTATTCGATTAACATTAAAGGAGTGAGAGTATGAAAGGAAATGATCTGATCTTAGACAGTTTTATGAGTATCGGTGAAAACAAGGATATTTACAAGATATACATGGTAAATCCAACAAATGAAAACAAAGAAAAGTTGGACAACCAATTTAAAAAACACTTTTATCTTGTTCGATGTATTAGCTATTTTATCAAGATGATTCACTTTGAAAGTAGACATTTTGACAAAAAAGAAAGAGCAATCAATCAAATGTACAGATTATCTTTAGACAAAGAAAACGAGAGCGGTCAAAAAAATATTGAGTTAATAGCAGATCAACAGGTCAAGGATTATTCTGAAGAAAAGTTAGAACAGGTAATAAGCGATCCTGCTCTATACAGCACTCTTCTTAGCCTTACCGACAGGCAACGAATACTTCTGAACCATATTTACATGGATAACATGAAAGACACCGAAGTTGCAATGATTCTTGGTATTACTCAACAGGCTGTAACAAAAGCTAAAAACAGTGCACTATCCAAGCTTAGAAAGGGGATGTTAGGAATTGTATGAAGAATCAATAAGTCTAATTGGCAATTTAGGTTTTCCCATAGCTGTGACTGTTTACCTTCTAATTCGGTTTGAGAAAAAAATTGAGACGTTAGAAACTGCTATTAATAAATTAACAAACGTCCTTTCTTCTAAGGAGAAAATATAATGGATTTAAAAGAACAAGATATCGTGTTTATTATAGGTAAAGTACAGCCCAAGATAGCGGCTTCTTTATCTCAAACCAGTATAAATAATAAAGATGATCTAGAACAAGATTTAAAAGAAATGATTATTCGTAAAATTAAAGAAGGTAAAATTGATAATAATGTCCCCGGATTTTTTGAATATCTCAATATTATTAAAAAGGAAGAACAGGAGTAACTGTTCTTCCTTTACTGCGTATCTGTTCAGACCTGATGGTTACATATTCTTTATCTTGTCCACAGTCACCTTCAATGTCGTTTACATAGCCAGTGGCAATGATGGTAAAACAGCTACCCTTCTAAATATTTTTCATAAATCTGCATTCTACCTTTTTCGTTATTGTCGATTATTTTTGTCTTTTTTTTGATTTTGTTGTAATGAAATAAGATATATTTTTATTGGTTTTCACGCCTTTCACTACCGTATTTATAGGTATATTTATGTTACTAGAAAAAAGAGCGACTGCTGCAGTTGCCCTTTTTTAATTTTCTACAACGGTTTATTTTAAAATTCGAGTGAAACAAACGAAGTTTTTAGGGAGTGTACGCACACTCCCTTAGCCTGCCCTCCTAGAATTTTTGTTTTAGTAGTGTTAGTAATATACTCACTTGATTTCAACAAAAATTGACTTCTCCCCACAATCATCGATTCGATCGTCCATACACCATTGGAAGACCGTCCTTTGGACGGGAAAAGGACGTAAAATCATGTATAAAATACCGCGTAAAGTGGTCTGAATTATTCAAACTGACAACTAAATCCGAATTCTGATATAATTTAAAAAAGGAAAATGACGGGTATTTTATGAGAATGGGAGGTGTTGGATATTCGAAAGAAAAAACGATGGTTTCTGTTGGGGTTGCTCATTGGGATTTTACTAATAGCATTTTACAACAGACCGCTGATTTCTTTTAATGAGGCATCCAAATTAGAGTTGGCTAGTATCGAGAGAGTTTTGATTTCAGATACTAGAGAAAAATCGTATTATCTTGAATCAGAGGAAATAGAGCGTCTTATCACAATGCTAGATGGAATAGAGATGAAAAAGAAAATAATTCCTAATATATCAGCTTTCAATACCGATGCTTATATTCTATTTTTCACAGCAAATGCAGAAGAATCCTATACAATAAAATTTGACTATGAAAGAAATATCATTGGAATTATTGGGAATCATAAAAACATGAAACAATACATTCTTGAAAATGATTCGGATTTATTTGTATTTGTTCAAAGTTACTTAAAATAAAAAAAAGATAGTCGCTTAGTTCGACTATCTTTTTTTGTTTTATACAGGGATTCGATTACCTTTTTTATCGTAAAAGGCGTGGATTTTCCCTACTGATGTTACACCTGTGAAAAGATGATTTTTAGTAGCCCAATCTTTCGCCTCTAAAAAGGCTAACTCAACGTCAAAGGTTTCTTTATATTGGTATTTACCAATTAAATTGCCCTCAAATACTTGAACCTGCCAGTTTCCGTTTTTAAGACCTTGAATCATACCATTACGGTGTGATGTTGATGGATTTGAAGCAAGGAAACTAATAACGCCTAGTGCAATACCTACTGCATTAGATTTACCGAAAACAGAATAAGCAATGCCCGCAAGTGCTGTAATGTTGCCGATATTTGTTTTCAATTGGTTTGCATTAATTTTACCTTCTAAATAATTTACTGCTTGTACCTGTGCAAGTCGAATCGGAACTAAATCGCGGTCTCCTTTAATTTTCTTTACTGCCATGTATTCTCTTGTAGTTGTTGGCATATCAACCACTCCTTTATATTGTTTTTTATTTTGTTAGCTAACACTCTATAAAGGGGAATAGGCGAGCAAAATAACAACTTGTTCGAGAAATTTTGTTAAAAAGAATATAAGTAGTCGGACAAGGCTGTTGGATAAGCCCAAAGTTTAACTACGTTTGGCTGCCCCCTAAAACATAATTAACTAAATTGCATTGTGTATGATTGGATGTTGCATGCTCCGTATAGCTACCAAGGCGTTTCTAATCGACCTTTTAATCCTCAAAACCTAATTAACACAATCTATTGCAATCAAATCAAACTCAATAATCCTATCAATGCCCCTTCCTCTTGCTTTTGTTCGGAGCTCATGAATATGGCCAGTTGGACAGGCATAACCTTCAACCAAAGAGGGGTGGGGGAAATCATGAATATGCACAAAAAAGCCATCGCAGAAGAAATTGCGATAGCCATGAAGGCTCATACAATAAAATACGGGCTTCCTTTGAAAAAGAAATCGACGCGAAACAACGATTGTCAGGAAAGGACGTTAGATTTAAATTTAGATAAACCTGCCAAGCAATTTGATATTGTCGAGGTAATAGAAGGCCCTTATCAAAACAAATGTAAAGTCGGTGAGAGATTTGTTGCACTAGAGGTCTTAAACGGTGATTATACAGTTATCAGTATGGGATCCGATGGCAACTGGATTGCTTTATGTTATCCAGAAGAATACATTGTTGTTAGTAATGTCGAAGAATTTAACAGGGATTGGAAAGAAACAATCGTCGGCGATAAAAGTGAAATCAAATATGTGGTAAAACAGCGGAAGGACATGCAATAGCCATAAAGATGTTAGGCTCGTCATCGGAGACTAATAAGGTGGTTTGCTCATAAAAAACCGCTAACAAAAGCTAGCGGTTTTTTCCTCTGTCATTTAATCAATAAGCACCCTACCGAATTTAGTGTACTCTTGTTCCAGCAAAGGAATGTTGCATGCACCCCTAGTAGACATAACCCCCGTTCCGGGAAGTAGTGAACTCCATTAACCAATAAGAAAAGCTACCCTGTAAAGGCAGCCGATTATCGAAATAACAATTGCATGATGTAATCATAGAAAAGCCCAATGAAAACTATAAAACTGAGCGTAAAAATAGCACTCCAAAGAAATACAAAATACCTTTCTTTTACCACTATGTAACAATAAAGGCTTAAAAATGTGAAAATTATAAACAAAAAAATGGATCCGACTATTAACCACCCGCCCAAACTATGCTGATACGAAAAAAACTCAGCTTTTACTAACATACTAATAAACAAAATAACAACTAAAATAAAAGGGATTGTAATTAAATTCATTATCCTTAAACGAATCTTTTTAATCGATAACTTATTTTGCAATTGTTTATCTGACTTAATTAAGTAATCTAAGCTAACGTTGTAAATGTCGCTTATTTGAACGAGGTTAGTTATATCAGGCACTGATTTATTGTTTTCCCACTTAGAAACCGCTTGTGCCGTTACATATAACATCTCTGCTATATTTTGTTGAGAGTAATTATTTTCCTTTCGCAGTTTTTTTAACTTGTCGCCTAATTCCATGTCTATCCCTCCTTAACTTCACAATAAATGAAGCTGGAGAGATAAGCACGATAACCTTAGTTGTTATTCGTAAACTAAGCACTCAACTATCAGTTGAGTATATCTATACCGCAATACTGCTCCGTTAGTTTAACAAGAAATTCGATTATCTCCATCCACAAACCATCGATTCGATCGCTGAACGGGTTTGTATGCTGCATGCACCTCTAGTAGACATAACGCCAGAAAAAGGCAGTAACGATAAAGGATAAACCCTTGTCATTACTGCCTTTTTAGTTACGAAATCTTACGAACAATAAAGCTGTTATTATATATTACTTATTGTTTGTTTCTACTTGCATGGCCTCGGTTGTTTCAGCGGCTTTTGTTAGCTTTCCTTCTTTTTCAAGCTGAAGAATCAGTTCATCTATCGTGACCCCTTTTTCTTTTTTCGTTGGTAGGCCCCCTATATGTTTGAATGAACGTATTGAATCAAGACATTTCTTCTACCCTTTGGAGCCTTCGGGCTTCTTTTTTATGGTTGCAGGTGAACCCCATTTCATGTTGAATAGCATACATATGACTATGAGTGAATGGAGGGTGAAATAAGTATGATGATAGATGAACAGGCTTCCATACGGAGTATTGTTGAAGCATTGAAAATCAGTAACGTAAATGAAGTTGCAAAGCAGATAGATGGCATAAGCAAAGACCCACTAGCAGGGGCGTTAAACGAAGCAGGGTATAAATATAGCAGTGCAAAACCGAGAGGGTGGCACTATGTAGGCGAAGGCGTTGAGCCGTTAGATAATAGCATATTCGACTATGTGAAACGAACTTCATCAACTAAAAAGATCAGTTCACCAAGGGTTCACACGTCTATCACAGATAGTAATACGGACATCATCCCGAGTAATACGCAAGTCACTGAGGTTTCACATGTCGTTCATCATCAGTTCACCAGTGATGAAGTCAGTATGATTAAAGAAATGCTTAGATCATGGCAAGAAGCAGTACCGACAGCAGTTGAAGAAGTAGAGGAAAGCGTACACAATCGCATTAAGCGGCTTCCACAAGGCGATAAAACACGTAAGACCGTTGTTATAGATAAAGACATAGGAAAGCAACTGGATGACTTCTGTAAGGTTGAGAGGGTCAACAAGTCGGACGTACTGCATTTAGCATTGATGGACTTTTTAGATGGTGAAAACCTATGAAGGATGAACTTAAAAGGGGACATTTAAAATGACAAGGATATACGTAGATGGCATAAGACTACTAGCACCACATACCCGCATCACGAAATACATAAACCAAGTAAAAAAGTATCTAGATAGTAACGGTAGTAACGATTACACTAAGCTAAAAAATGAACGGATTGAAATGTTTCGAAACTTGCTTATTGACGACAACGAAGAATTATATGGAAAATTGAGAGGGGAAAAAATACGGAAAGTTATTAACCATATTATTTACACGACATGCGTAGGTGGGGTTAGCACCATTAGCAGAAAAACCTTAGCTAAAAAAGCGGGGTGTTCCGAATCCACTGTCGGTAGGGCGGTAGAAATCCTAATTGAAAGTAAGCAATTCCAGTTAGGCTACGAAAATGAGTATGGTAAAGGGCGATACATCTTTGTTGATACTTTATGCGTCAATTACCCGATTGTGATGGATTACGTTTTTCGATTACATGAGTCGGATTATACAAAGTTAGCCTACAAAGAAATCATACAAAAAGAAACGCAACAAACTAGGGAGTTAATAGAAGGCTTTAGTGTGAAAAGTGAAGCTGAATCACCCGAATTAGTCCGTTACAGCTCCAGTAATAACGAAAAAGCGCTGTAAATGACTCGAAAATGCATTTTCGTACTCGTTTTAGCGTTCTAATTCTCTATGTAATTAACTAGCACAACCTATCTAATAGTTCATACACACTAGGTTGACATAACGCCACTTTACGGAAGTATTTAGCTTCATTTCTCAATAATAAAAAGCTGCCCTGTAAAGGCAGCTTTTTATTGTAAATCGAACATATTTCCATTGTGTTAGATTCATAAGTTTTTCAAGCAGATCTAGTAGACACAACGCCCGTTCTTGGATTTCCGAAAAGTCATTGAAAAAACACAGAGTTTAAAAATCACCCCTAAAGCAGTTATTTCAAGGGTTAATGATGAGAGAAACGCTAAAAAGATGCTAGGCATTATTGAAGAAAGTAAGGATAAAATCATGTTTTCAATTGATGCATGATCTAACTCAAACGATGAAACAAAAACGGCCAAAGGTTGCTGTGACGACCGGTGAAGTAATACACCTCAGAGGATATATAATAAATGTATTTTTCAGCAATATCATCCTTATTTTACTTTAATTATCCATCTATTTGGTTTATAGTAAGCAATTAAGTGTTGGGATTGGACATTTATTCCAACATATTATTGTAATATGGAGTGAGGTAATGAACAGATTTTGTAAGTTTATTTTGTTGTCATTATTACTATTTGTATTTACTGATATTGGTACAGTAAATGCAGAAGAAGGATTTGCCGTACCAATAGAAGACCGGGAAAGATTACTTAACTTGGGGTTTTCAAATGAAGAATTGGATATAATGGATGAAGAAATATACAATTTAAATAAAGAGATTGTAGGGGAAATAGTAGCGTCTGATACTAAATACTTTAAGATAATAGAAGTTTTAGAAGATGATGTTTCAACTTTAAATGGAAATACTGATAACGCACAACTTTCGGAACTTCAACAAGTTATAGAGTTAGACAAAGAAACGTATTTCAAAGAAATTGAATATGATCGACTTGATAATTCTTTAATTACTCCCTTTGGTTATATACCAGGTAAAACCACTACGTCTTATAGAACCCTAAACACATTTATTTCAAAGATACAAGAAGGAAAAAAATACCGTATTCACACAAGTACCCAATGGCACAAAATGCCTGCCCATAGAAAGATTGATGTCATAGGAACATCGATTAATTCAGCATTTTGGGCACCAGTGCCTAAAAGTCAACAAGGACAACAGGCTTGGACTACTGGAAATTCTTGTCCTCCTATAACTTCGAGCCGAACTCAAAGTTATAATAGCAGCAGTAGTAGTTGGAAACATGGTCCTTCTGGTTATACCTTAAGTATTGATTTACCCAATAATGTTATTAAAAATACAGTTTGTGGTAGTAGTACCGTGAAAAGTTTATTAAGTTTTGCATATTTTGATGTCACTAGATTGGCTAATACAAAACAACTCGATGCATACGGTAAATACTTACATCAAGAGACAAGTGTACAAATTAACCCTTCGATAACATTCGCACCAGCTTCATTTGGAGTCGCAGGATCACAAGCAACTAAATTTACTAGTACTACTAATCACGCGCGACTTACCTACTAAATAATAAAAGCAATTAAGGTGTTCCTAATATTATAAAGATACAATTATAGAGTATAAGAGAATAACCTGTTTACAAATCCATATAAGATGGTAGGTTATTTTCTTATATTTTTTAATTTAAATCAATCTCAATTCAAATCGAAATTTCACTGTATCTCTATCAGAAATGGAGGATGATATTTATGGATAGAAAAAAGAAATTTAGTGTCTATATATATATATCTATTATTTTGTTAGTGTGTTTTTCAAGTATAACTTGGTTTTATCCTTATTCTATCCTTAGTGTTCAGAAATCGGTTTCGTATAATCCTGATAATATCGTTATTCAAAACTATATAACAGAGGTGAAAAAATTCAGGAAAATTTATGAAGAAAACAATCAAAATGATTTAGTTAATAATAAAACAGCTTGTATTCTTCAATTTTATGAACAAAATTGGTTACTTCGTGAAAAACCTATAAAAATTCATTATCAAGACCTTGATCTAATCTTATCTGAAACAAAAGAAGTAAGAAATATTTTGATAGAATTAACTCTTTTTGAAGGATATTCTCAAGAAGCAAAAGAATATCTCAAATTAAATATTCAGCAATACTTAGCTATTGAAGAAGGTTTAATAGAATTAAAAAAATCTAAGATCCATTCTAGATCAACCTTAATTAGACAATTTAAAAACTTGAACTCGGATATTATAGAAAGTTTAGATATTTATACATATTTTTACAATGACTATTTGTCAGGGGCAACAAAAACAACTCACTCTCCGGAAAACAACACTACAACTGAAAAGGATCATTTACATGAAATTAAACCGGGAAAATAGTGAATATATCGCTGGATCAGGGTTGCATTAACTACACATAGCTAGTTAACATAACGCCAGTTCACAGAAGTATTTGACTCCGTTACGGGGTCCTACCAACTAAAAGCGCAAAACATACGCTAAGGAATTGTTCAGAAAACCTTGAGTTTCCTAACACCTTATAACTAAAGGGCTTATGGGGATTTCCCCCATTCATTAATGTTCAATAACTCATTCACCTATCTATGTTCAGTTAATGGGTGAAAAATAAGTTTCTTAACACTTTTTTTGGGCTTAGCGTATGTTTTCCGCGAAATGTTGGCTGTACCCCATATACTGCTCTTGAAGTTATCAAGGGTACTTTGAATGGGAACACAAAAATCATTAGAGTAAAAACCCATCCTAGTTCAATCTGGCTAGGATAGGTATCATGTAAACCTTATTTATTAGTAATATAAACTATCCACATAATTGCACTTACGACACATTCGATGTGTAATCTCTTCTATATAGTAATCGTGTGAACAATTTTTTTGGAGCACTTTCAGTGCGGTTTCCAGTATTTCGAGTTGATGCTTGCTTTGCTCAATTTTATTCAAAAGTAGTTCCGTCTCTTTCATCGTCAAACCCCCTCCAAAGTGGTATCAAATGTATAGAGTACCGCCGACCTCTTGAAATTCCTTTGCTTTATCGTCCAAGCCTTTTTCGATTGCAAGTTTTTCTTCTAACTGATTTTGATCTGCATATTTCCGTATATCATGCGATATTCGCATACTGCAAAATTTCGGGCCACACATCGAACAAAAGTGGGAAACTTTCGCTCCTTCAGCTGGTAATGTTTCATCATGGTATTCCAGTGCACGCTCCGGATCAAGTCCTAAATTGAATTGGTCTCTCCAACGGAATTCGAATCGTGCTTTTGAAAGTGCATCATCTCTTTTTTGAGCATTTGGATGGCCTTTCGCAAGGTCAGCCGCGTGTGCTGCAATTTTATAGGCTATAACACCTTCTCGGACATCATTTTTGTTCGGTAATCCTAGATGTTCTTTCGGCGTTACATAACAAAGCATCGCCGTACCGAACCAGCCAATCATTGCTGCCCCGATTGCAGATGTAATATGATCATATCCCGGTGCGATATCAGTCGTTAATGGTCCTAGTGTATAAAATGGTGCTTCTTGACAGACATCCATCTGTTTATCAACGTTTTCTTTAATCAAGTGCATTGGTACGTGTCCAGGCCCTTCAATAATTACTTGAATATCATGCTTCCATGCAATTTTCGTTAATTCTCCAAGCGTATCTAGTTCCGCAAACTGGGCTTCATCATTGGCATCGGCAATCGAACCAGGCCGTAAACCATCCCCTAAAGAAAATGACACATCATACTGCTTCATAATTTCGCAAATTTCTTCAAAATGAGTATACAAGAAACTTTCTTTATGATGAATCAGGCACCATTGTGCCATGATTGAACCGCCCCTTGAAACAATGCCGGTGACACGCTTCACAGTCATTGGAATATAACGCAACAATACCCCTGCGTGAATAGTGAAATAGTCAACACCTTGTTCTGCTTGCTCAATCAATGTATCGCGGTAGACTTCCCAAGAAAGATCTTCCACTTTTCCATCTACTTTTTCAAGTGCCTGATAGAGCGGGACAGTTCCGACTGGAACCGGAGAATTACGGATAATCCATTCACGTGTTGTGTGGATATCCTTACCTGTTGATAAATCCATAATCGTATCTGAACCCCAGCGGGTTGCCCATGTCATTTTCTCTACTTCGTTCTCGATCGAGGATGAGACCGCAGAATTTCCGATATTGGCATTTATCTTCACATGAAAATTCCTACCGATAATCATCGGTTCTGCTTCTGAATGGTTAATATTTGATGGGATAATGGCTCTTCCACGTGCGACTTCCTCACGGACAAAATCTGCATCCACGCCTTCACGTATTGCGATAAACTCCATTTCAGGAGTAATGATTCCTTTTCTCGCATAGTGCATCTGCGTTACATTTTCACCTTCTTTCGCACGCAGTGGCTTTCTTTTCAGTAATTGAAAGTTATTGTTTTCTATTTTGTTATTCGTTTTATAACCGTTATCTTCCGGCTTTAATTCTCTTCCTTCGTATTCCTCTACATCCTCGCGTTCTAAGATCCAGTTTTTCTTTATTGTAGGAAGCCCTTTACGAATATCGACTTTAAATTTATCATCCGTATATTTACCACTTGTGTCATAGACTTGGAGTGGTTCATTCTCAATCTCGCCTTTATCTGTTATCGTCGGTGATAGTTGAATTTCTCTTACAGGTACAAGAATGTCCGCCCTGCTACCTTGGATGTACACTTTTTTGCTCGCTGGAAAACTTTCATAAATGTGAATTGGCATAACCTCTTTTTCTTTGTCCACCAAGTCAATCGTCTCCTCTTTTTTTAAATTTCTTGGAAGACCATGACTCAGTCCAAGGGTAGTCGTTCCTCATTCATAGAACACGAATAATGACACACGATTTATTCATAAAAAAAGACTAGTTCCAAGTAAATACGGACCTAGTCTCTCTATATGAAACACACATATTGGATGCATGTCATAAGTAGAATTTAGAAACTTCCCCACGCTGGTATGAGCCAGATCAGGTCCAAAGAGTTAGGAAAACTTAAACGTTTTTTCCCTCTCAGCCCGGACTAACCGGACACCTCTAGTTCAATCTTATTAAATTGTCTAGTCTTTAAAATCCAAGTATAACCAATAATAAAACAATGTCAACAGCTTACAATATTCATTTGACTAAATTTTATAATTCTTGGACCATGAACACAAGGGTTTATGGAGTTAGTATAAATGTATGGACACACGTTCACGGAAGTATTTAACTCCGTTACTCAATAAAAAAGCTGCCATTACAGGGTGGCAATCACATCACGCGGCATCCAATAAAAACCACCTCTAAACTAGAAGTGGTTTTTTGCTATATGTTTAAATATTGGAGATTTTAGTATTCTTTTTTATGCTTGCAGGTGAACCCAAGTTCATGTTGAATAGCACATATATGACTATGGGTGAATCGAGGGTGAAGCAAGTATGATGATAGATGAACAGGCTTCCATACGGAGTATCATTGAAGCATTGAAAACTAATAAAGCCGAAGCAGTAGCAAAGGAAATTGACGGTATTAGTCAGAAGCCATTTTTAACAGCATTGAAGGCAGCAGGATATAAATACAACACCAAAGCACCGTTAGGGTGGCACTATGTAGGAGAAGGCGTTGAGCCATTAGATAAAAGTATCTTTGACTTCCATGTGAAAAAGAGTCGTTCACCAACAGTTCACCAGTGATGAAGTCGGTATGATTAAGGAAATGCTACGTTCATGGCAAGAGACATCACCGACAATCCAAGTACAAGGAACGCTACACGATCGCATTAAACAGCTTCCACAAGGCGATAAGACACATAAGACCGTAGTTATAGATAAAGAGACATAGGAAAACAACTGGACAGCTTCTGCAAGGCTGAGAGGGTAAACAAATCGGACGTGCTACATTTAGCATTAATGGACTTTCTAAATAAGGAGGATAACTAATGTCATGGAAAGTGATAGGTATAGGGTAGGAAAGTTGAACGATAACTTACCTACTTTTTTTATTGGTTAAAATGAATACGAATCTAACACAGGTACATTGTGTTAGATTCGACAGACTTTACTTTTCGTTTTTTTGAACTTTGTATTTTATATGATATCGAACATACTAAGCCTGAATTATCATAAGGAGGAGGATACTTATAAAAAAATTGAATGCAGCTCTGTCTTTACTTCTCTTCGCTTCATTGATTTTTGGCTTATCTGTTTCAGCTAAGGAATTTACGTCATCTAAAACGATGAGCTTTCAAGGAGATGGTGAAAATTGGTCCGGCATTTTTACAGTAGAAATTCCGGATGGAGAAATAACTCAGGCAGGAAAATTGAAATATAAAGGTCAAGATCTTGATTCTCTTGGGCGAGTTTTATGTACATTTGAAACAGCTGCTGGAAAAATAATAGCCGAAAGTTTATTAGCAGGTACTTCAACTGATGCTCCTGTCGGAGAAAAAGGAACTATTGAAAGCATCGGGATTGGAGGTAATAAAAGCTTAATGTCCAAAACAGAAGTAGTTAAGGTAACTGTAAAATGGAACGGGAGAAGCGAGTCATTTAATTTGCATAAACAATGATAATTACTTGTATTTCAGACACCTACAATAGATAAAAAATTTTCCCTAAAAATTAAGGAGATAGATCCGTCAATTAAAAAACGTGGCTATTTATTAGCCACGTTTTTTAGTATGTTAAATGCTTAAACATCAAGTTGTGTACGTTAGCTTCAACGAAATTAACGTCATCTTCTTCAATTTTACTATGAGGTTGTGGGTTAAACCATTGAACTTCCTTGTCATGAAAAATCCCTCGATAGTCGTTCCTCTCAATGTTTAGTTTGAACTGAAGATGAAATGTATCATTTGGATTATCATTGTTCACAGGGATTTTATTCCATTGGGTGTTATTATATCCTTATTGAACTAACGGGTGCTTTAGTTCAACAAGAGAAGATCGTCTATTGACAGTCTTTTTTATTTGGCCAGAGAGAAAAATAAACGAGAAGTGTCAACGGTAAATGTCTGACTGAAGCAAAGCGGAAGGAATTTAAGGAGTTGATACGTGCGATGATTTTTCACCCTGTCTTTGGTTCTCACCTCAAGTGAGAGCCGGCCACCCGACGAGGGGGGGGGACCTTGCCCCTTTTCAAAAAGGGGCAAGGTCTTAATCTTTTTCGTTCGCCAAAGCGAGCGATTGGCGGTAGCCGACACCCCTCAGAGAGCAAACCTTGTAAAGGTAGTCGAGCAGTCAAAGAATAGGACGTTTTTTTCCTTCTAGCTTGGGACATTGAATTTGGTGTTCATGTTTTTTTTATTTTGAGCTAAGAACATGAATAAACGAATAAAAAATACGGTAAGTATACACTTGAAAAAAATACTTCCCCACTCGAATGGGTGGTTTCTTAAATAATCTATGAAGACTATTATTCCAAACATAAACATTGTGCCAACTAAAAATAATAAAACTTCTTTTGAAAGAACTTTAGTTTTTGAAATACTTCTCAACTCCTATATTAATCCCAATTTTATTTTAGCTTACTATAAGTTTAAATAAAATCAGTTAAAGATGTACAGGGGTTTCTTTTTAACATTCAGAATGTTAAAGTAATCGGCGTGCACAAATAAGGGAAATTTACCAAAAAAGGGAGTGATTTTCTTTGAAGAAATTGTTACTTATTCTTTCTGCGATTATCTTTATTTTCAGTGTTGTTCCTGAGAATATATTAGCTGCTGAGGAATATACGAAAGCTGAAAAAGAATTAGCCGCAGAATTAGAATTTATGTTTGAAGAGGCAATAATTAAAGATGAGTTAGATAATCCAATAGGATTAGATATTAAAAAGATCGAATCTAGATATGGTGAAGTTCCTTCAGAATTGCAAGAACTTGAGAATGAAATTACACCCATGATTAATCCATCTGACCCGCATGGGATAGCTGATAAAATCAGAGTTTGTATGAGAAATAGTGTTAAAAATGAATGGGGAGTAATTCTTGGTGGTGCTGTAATTGGTACATTTTATGGTTATATAGAAGGTAAAAACTATATTAAAGCCGCAAAACTTTTGATTAAACACGGTGCTAGAGGCACTGTGATGGGGATAGCAGGTTCATTAACTGCACAATATATTGGTTGTGCTCTTAAGGCCTAATATTTAATGAAAATTTAATTAGATACTAAAAATAAAAACCATTGATTCCGGAATCAATGGTTTTTATTTTTCTCTGGTGCAGGGGAATCATTTCCCTGCTGGGTTTGGGCAAAGCCCAAGATCTTTTCTTTTGAATTTTGGGAATGAACTTTTCTGCCTTGGAAAAAGCAACGGCTGCAGCCGTTGCTTTTTTTACCCTTTGATCTTGGGGGAGGGTGTCACGCTAGAGTGACACCCCCTTGCCTTTATCTCTCGGCAGAGCACACCTTTACGCATGTAAAGTATAATGTGTTGTACTTTACATGGAAGTGGAGCCAATTTTTCGAGGGCGAAGGGGTGACGGTTTTGAGCTATGCAGTGGTCAGAATGCAGAAAATGAAGTCGCATGATTTGAAGGGGATTCAGTTCCATAACCAGAGGGAACGGGACAGCAAAACGAACCCCGATATTGATAAAGAAAAGTCAAAAGAAAATTATGATTTGGTGCACAATCTACATATTGATTACAACGAAAATGTAAAAGAAATTATTGAATCGCAAAAAACTGGTGCGAGAAAAACCAGAAAAGATGCCGTGCTTGTAAATGAATTGTTGGTGACCTCTGACAGAGATTTTTTTGACAAGTTGGACCCAAACCAAACGAGGAAATTTTTTAGGGACAATCTTCACATTTTTCAAGAACGATATGGAAAGCAAAACATTGCTTATGCAACGGTTCATGTTGACTAAAAAACACCACACATGCATGTGGGAGTTGTTCTAATGCGTGACGGAAGATTACAAGGGAAAAATTAGAGCAAGAAATTGATTTACTAGAAAAAAAGATTTCGGGGAAGAAAAATGAATTGTTGGTTTTGAATGAGAAAGTTCCTGATGAAATAAAAGTCCCTTCGAAAAAAGAAATTAAAAGAGAGCCTACCGGAAACCTTATTGTTTCTGAAGATAATTTTAAAAAAGCGATTAGTGCTACACGTGATAACGAGCGATTAAAAAACAGCATGAAGAGGCTTTTAAGTACGGATTTTGCCAAAGAAAATGAGCGTTTGGAAGCGCAGAACACGTTAATTTATAGTGAGTGGGAGAAAGAAAGCGGTGAAAACCGAAAGCTTCGGGAGGAAAATCACGCACTACGCTCCGAGAATCGCGATTTAAGGCGTGAAATCGGTTTGCTATATCAAAAAATACCAAAGAGTTTTTTAAGGAGCGTACAGACGGCTTAAAAGCCTTCCAGAGCGTTTTTAATAGTCTCGTGGACAAGGTTAGGGAGAAGCGAATTTGAGCGTCTACACAAGCGTGAAACAACTCGTGAGCGTAACAAGGGTATAGAGCGCTGACTTACTCTTAATTTATTCGTATTTCCAGGGTTTACTTAGCCCCATAAAGTTCGATTGCAAACACAACATATGTCGTTAATCTGATCAAGTGTTGATGTATGCGCTATTCACCTCTGGTTAACATAACGCCAGGTGTCAGAAGCTAACTCTCCGATAGTCACGCGAAAAACATCTTTTGGCAATCCCTGTTGCTTCCATGCATTTCATGCAATCGCCTTATTACACTATTTTCGATTTCCTTACATACCCGGAAAATGAATAAACACGAAAAAAAATGTGTGTGGGGATGCGAATTTCCGCATCTCCACACATCAAAATATCTCGGTATTCGTTATAGAGTTTGTTCAATTCAATCCCAAAGCAGCTATACACCCAGCCCTCAACTTCTAAACTCAATCTTCGTCATCAATAAATTCAGGTTCCACTTTTTCAAGCTTCTCTTCTTTTAGAATCGTATACATCGACGTAGCGTCTTCCTTCTTCGTCGACTCTTTCAATAAATCAATTTTGACCGTTACGATTTTCTGTCCAAAACGAATCGCTAACTCGTCACCCACTTTTACAACGGAAGACGCTTTCGCTACTTTATCATTAATGGTAATACGGCCCTGATCCGCCACTTGTTTCGCCAGTGTGCGTCGTTTAATTAGACGAGATACTTTCAAAAACTTATCGAGTCTCATTGTTTTTCCCTTCCTTTCGCTTGTTGCCAAAATGCTTCAAGTTCATCGAGCGTGTAGTCTCCAAAATTACCTCGACCTTCTTTTACGCTTGTTTCCACAAACGAAAAGCGCGAACGAAACTTCTGATTCGCATGAACCATCGCTTCTTCTGGAGACAGCTTTAAAAACCGTGAAATGTTGACGAGGGTAAATAGCACATCACCCAATTCATCCATTTGGCGTTCTTTCGTTCCGTTCTGCATCTCTTCACGGAATTCCTGCCACTCTTCTTCAAACTTGTCCAAAGCACCGTCAATCGTCGGCCAATCAAATCCAACCTTCGCCGCCTCTTTTTGATAATTAAAAGACGTCAAAAGTGCAGACGAATAGCGTTCTTGCCCTTCCAATAAGGACGCTACTTGAGGCTTCTCACTATTCTTGATTTCCTGCCAATTTTGCAAAACTTCCTCAGTATTTTCTACATCTACCTGTCCGAAAACATGTGGATGACGACGAATCATTTTTGAACTAACCGCCTCAAGGATATCTTCCATCGCAAAATAGCCGTCATCCTCACCGATTTGTGCATGCAAGAATACTTGTAGCAACACATCACCAAGCTCCTCAATGATGGCATCATCATCTTGCTGCTCAATGGCCTCCAGCAACTCATGTGCCTCTTCCACCAAATAGCGCTTCAATGATTCATGTGTCTGCTCACGATCCCACGGGCAACCATCCGGGGCACGCAACGCCGCAATAATCGCTCGGAATGTTGACCAATCCTTTAATCGGTCTTCCTGATTCTGCACAGGCGGCACATATACAGTCGTCAAATTATCGATTTCCGTCACTCGATCTAACTCAAACAAAGGAACCGTCTGCAACTTCTCCCCTGTCGAACCTGCTGCCGTCACAATCGTCACGGGATGATCGTATGCATACTTTTCCATTAGTGATAATTTCACTTCAGACGCAACAAATGCATCATACACTTGTCCAATGAGAATATGCTGCGTCATTTGCGCATCGTCACGATGCATATCGGTCCCATCAAGCAACTGAAACCCTTCAATCGGATCAATGCGTAGCGCTGCAAAAATCGGATCTAGAAAACTGTTTCCTCCTGCAATCGTGAGATTCACAAGACCCGCTCGCTCTTTCTCTACTAATAATTGGACCGTCTGCTCTGCTACAAGCGGATGCCCTGGTACAACATAAGTAACAGGGTGCTCTGCACACATCCGCACAAGTTCCTCTACAATCTCTTCATATACTTGCTGGAATGCGTCATGTTTTTCATAAATTGCGTCGAAGCTTGTAATGGTTACTCCCTCAGCCCTTAATTCCTCAATTGCTGGATGTTGGTCTGTACGCGCAATGATAAAATTAGCCGCCTTCAATTGGCGATAGGTCCCGAGGGCTAACTGGTCAAGATCACCTGCTCCAAGACCAATGATGGTTAACGGATGCATTTTATTCACCTTTTCTTTGATTCAGTCGTAATTGCAATATAGCTAAACGTTTCCCGAACGGTAGTAAATACCATTCCTTCTCCGCCATTATACGTGATTTCATAATAACATAGAGGAATGCTGTCCCTCCAAGCACAACGGCTGTAAGCGCAGTAAGCGTTGCCCCAATCCGGCTCGACAATGGGTCGAATAACAAGCCATCCGCCAACATCATCCACGGCAAGACCATCGCAACCATCAGCACAGTTGCTGCTGCCATCCAACGATAAAAACGCATGGGCGCAAGTTGAGTGGGCCAGACCTTTTTAAAATAAAACACAAGTCCACATGTAATAACGATAAAACCAATATTACCCGCAACCGCAGCCCCTGTAACATCCCATATCGGTACAAGCAAGCGATTGGCAATGATTTTGCTAACAAGCCCAACCATTAGCAACAACGTTGGGATCTTCACTTTCCCCGCTCCTTGAAGAATAGCTGTCAATGGCAGAATAAGCGACAGCCAGAAAATTTGGAAGGCGAAAATCATCAGTGCCCCCGAGCCGGTGCGCGTCTCAAATAACATTTCATTGACATAAGGCAATACCAGTATAAGTCCCACCGCAGCCGCCCAGCCGAATAAAAATGCTGTCCGGAACGTCAGTCGGATGAAAGGCAAAGCGCCCTGCCCGGCCTTTTTTGTCGAGTGGTGCGCAATGAGCGGCACAATGGCCAGCGCCAGCGTCGAAGCAATGAGAATCCCCATTTGTACGAGTGGTTGTCCACGATCATAGACCCCTTTTAGCTCCATCGCTGCCTCCTGCGCAAAGCCTGTTGACAGTAGCATATTGTAAATCGTAAACGAATCGACAAGCTGAAACAGCAGCAGAATGAGCGAACTTGCGCTGACGCTCAGACTCACAACGGTCAATTCTTTAACAACCCGCCACGTATCAACTTTCTCTAAAGGACCTTTAAACGTATTGCGGAAATAAAGCGCTAGAATGACAACCCCCGCCGTTTCTCCGACAACCGCCCCCCACATCGCCACTTCACCGGCTGTATATAAGGAAGCACCCGCACGTACCGCAACCCACGTACCGACTAAAATGACCGCCACACGAAATGCTTGTTCACCAACACCAGACACTGCCACCGGCACCATGCGCCCCTCCGATTGAAAGGATCCTTTCAGCACCGCCAGTGCCGGCATCACTAACACAATATAAGCACCTGCACGCAGCAGGACAACAAGCTCTGGATCACCCATAGCTCGCGCAAAAAACGGAGCAAATACGGTCAATACAACAAAAAATGTAACAGACAACAATAGTAAATAGGTAAACGCCACACGCATCACAGCCTTCGCTTCACCACGACTCGTACTGCTTGCCAATAATTTCGACACCGCGACCGCAAAACCATAAGACGTCCACACAATAAAGATGCCGATGAACGGGTACACCTGTTGGTAAATATAAAACCCTTTGTCTCCAACAAGATTCTGAAACGGTACCCGATACACCGCACCCAGCAATTTCACCAGTATCGCCGATATCGTCAAGATCGACGCACCTTTCATGAACGTTTTCATATTCCAATCCACAGAAGACATGCCCGACCTTCTTTCAATATGTAATGAAGCTAGTATACCATTAGCTGCTTTTACTGATGGAATCCAGTGAATTAGATTTTTTCACAAATTATTGAATAGCATTCGCTCGAAAATCACCTCGAATTAAAGGAGAATTCAGTCTAAAAATAGAAGTACTCACTTCATACCAAAACCATAAAGGAGCTCCAATCGATGCAGATAACTTGGTTACATTCAAAAACAACATTGCCTCGTGCTGCGTTAGAAGCCATTGAGCGTGAACGATTAGTCGATTTATTCCGATACAGTGAGCAAAAGAAGTTAACCATTGTGCGCGCCCCCGCTGGCTATGGAAAAACAACGTTGCTTAGTCAATGGTTTAGTTCATTTAATGAGCCTGTTGCATGGTTGTCCGTCGATGCCACCGATAATGATCCCATTCGCTTTTGGACCTATGTCATACGTAGCGTATCGGATACAGTCACGAATGCCATAGATTCAAAATTACTCGCCTTATTCAATGAGCAGTCCCCTTTAGAATTTTTAATCGACTCTTTTTTAAATGAAATGGAATTGATTCCAGGCGAAATTCGTATCGTTATCGATGACTATCATTTAATTAAAAATCCTATTATTCATGGGATGATGACTCGGTTCATCGATTATTTACCACCTAACACATGGTTATTTTTAGCGAGTCGTACGGACTTGCCACTTCCTTTAGACAAGTGGCGGCTTCAAGATTCAATTACAGAAATCGGTATGGATCAGTTACGCTTTACCTATGAGGAAATCGAACGTTTTTATAGGATTCGTGGTTTTAGCTATGAAACGACCGACTCGCTTCAACATGTGCTTGAAGCGACAGAAGGCTGGGCCGCAGGTATTCAATTGGCAGGTCTTTCGGGGCGTGCGTCTACAGCAGATGAATGGCAGCGTGATGCCTTTGACAATACACATCCATTTATAACGGCATTTTTGCTACAGGAAATTCTTGCATCACTGTCACCATCCATACAGGATTTTCTTGTGCGTACTTCGATATTGAATCAGCTTGAACCTGTGTTTTGTGATGCATTGACAAACCGGACGGACAGCTCGGCAATCTTACTGGAGCTTGAGAAAAAGGGGTTATTTATCGTTCGTTTACATTCGAGCGAGCCTATTTTTCGCTATCATCATTTGTTTGCAGATGCCTTGCAAGTTGAAATGAGACAGCGTTATTCTAAAGAAACCATTGCCTCAATCTATGAAGAAGTGGCCATACTTTTACGTCAACAAGGCGACTTTCTGTCCGCGATTGAGCTTGTCTTGCAAGGTCAATTATATGAAACGGCGGATACATGGATCACAGACCATCTCATTCAAATTTTCACGTTAGGACAAACATCGACCTTCATCCGTTGGGTGCGTATATTGCAAGACCATAATTATCCAGTCGATATCGAGACGCTCGTTATGTATGTCATTACCTTATCTAATATCTATGAAATGGAGGAGGCAAGTCGGCTCATCGATGAGTTAGAGCGTAGACACGAAGTAGATCAGTGGATGGAAACAGAGGAATATCGGGGTATGGCCAGTATTTTAGTGACTGTAAAGGCATTTGTCTTATTTGCAGGCGTTGGAGATATTGAACAAGCTACTGAAATTATTGTCGCCCAGCTAAAAAGGGGACGTGTAAGTTCAAAGTGGGATAATATCCCGATGCAATATAATCGGCTTGAAGCTCGAACACTACGGACAACGATTGGAGCGAGGGGTAAACTTTGGACGACAGAAGTGGTCATTCCTTTCCTAGATCTATTTCGCAAAACTGAATTTAAAGAACAAAATATGACCGGGTTTGGTTACGGCGTTCAGGCAGAGACGCTATACGAACATGGCTACCTAGATGAAGCTTTAGTAGAATTGGAAGCTGCATTAGAATATGGGCATCGCTTTCAAGATCCAGGTCTATCTATTCCGATGTACATCTTGAAGAGCCGGGTCTATGCAGCCCAAAAACAATTTGTAGAAGCATATGCGATTCTCGATTCCGCAATAGATATAACAAAGGAACGACATTGGCTCGATTCGTTACGAGCAATGAAAGCTTACTGCTACTTACTCGATGGGAATGTTTTACATGCAGAACAGGAACTTTCTGCATCGACGGGTTTGAATCATCTAGATGCCCAGTCTGAACAGGAGTTTTGGTTATTCGTGCATGTACGTCTTTTATTAGCTAAGGGACAAGTAATGGAAGCATTAAAGACGACGATACGCGTAAAAGAAAAAGCACTGCGCGAAAGACAAATTTCAACACTCCTTGAAGCCATGGTCCTTGAAGCGATTTGTCAATTGGATGTCGGAAATGAAGAAGCCGCATTAGCATCATTGCACAATGCATTGGAACAAGGAGCACCTTATGGCTATGTCAGAACATTTCTTGACGAATTACGTGTTATCCCGTTACTGAACAAATATTTGAAAGTACGGCAAAATGACAGCAAACCATATTGGACATCCGTACCCATCACTTATGTCGAACAATTGCTAATGAGCGCTCAAAATGAAACAAGTCGGAAAGATACGATGGACAAACTGACACCGCGCGAACGGGATATATTAAAATTGCTTGCAAATGGGGATACGAATAGGGAAATCGCTAAACAATTGGCTCTTTCGGAAGGAACTGTCCGTGTCTACTTGTCGAATATTTATCGTAAGCTGGGCGTGAATTCACGAACAAAAGCTATGCTATTGGCTAATGGAGAAGGATAAGTCGGGATTCTAATTTTTAGAACCTCGACTCTTTTTTTATTTCCAGCAGGAAATACAGGGAATTAAAGGGATATTCCATTTGGAAGTAGAAGTACTCATACATACCAATAAAAGTAGGAAGAGGTTACAGTCTATGCAAACGACTTTGTTACATTCAAAAATAACAGTGCCTCGCACTTCGCTAGAGGCAATAGAGCGACAACGATTAGTGAATGCACTCCAACATAAAAATGCAAAAAAACTAACCATTCTACGTGCACCTGCGGGTTATGGAAAAACTACATTGCTGAGTCAATGGTTCAACCAATTGGAGGAGCCCGTCGCCTGGCTATCCATCGATGCCGCCGATAATGACCCACTCCATTTCGGGAGATATTTCATACACATGTTGTCGAATGCCTTTACCAACGAACGGGATTCAAAACTACTTGCTTTAATCCATGACCAATCTCCGTTCGAGCTGTTAATCGACTCACTTTTAAACGAAATCAATTCGATTCAGGAAACACTCCATATTGTCATTGAGGATTATCATTTAATCGAAAACCCGACGATTCACGAGATGCTGACCCGATTCATTGAATATTTACCGGAGAATGCACGAATATATATAACCAGTCGGATGGAACTCCCCCTTCCAATTGCGAAGTGGCGAGCCAAAGCATGGCTGACAGAAATCGGCGTAGAACAGCTACGTTTTACTTATGATGAAATGAAACATCTCTATACAAAGCGGGGCTTTAGCCAGGATAGTACTGAATCGCTCCAACATGTATTGAACCGAACTGAAGGCTGGGCTACAGGTATTCAATTAGCAGGGCTTGCGGGAAGCACATCTACTGGAGAATCGCATATAGAAACGCTCAATAATGCCCAGCCTGCCATTACCGCTTTTTTATTACAAGAGATTCTCGCATCACTTTCTCCATCCACACAGGATTTTCTTGTGCGAACATCCATTTTGAATCAACTCGAGCCTGCAATCTGTGATGCCCTTATGAATCGAAATGATAGTTATCATATCTTGTCGGAACTTGAACAAAGTGGCTTATTTATTATGCGTGTGCATGCCAATCAACCCATTTTCCGCTACCATCATTTATTTGCGGATGCCTTACAAATCGAAATGAAAAATCGCTACTCACCAGAAGCCATATCGTCCATTTATCAAGATGTTGTGCATCTAATTCACGAACAAGGAGACTTTCATTCTGCGATTGAATTAGCATTGAACGGACGATTGTACGCTATAGCGGACACCTTCATGACTATGCATCTAGTAGACATTTTTACATCAGGAGAAGCTTCCACCTTCACGCGTTGGGTACAACACTTACTTGGTCACGGCTATCCTGTGAATGTGGAGACGCTTGTTATCAATGTCATTACGTTAGCGACTACGCACGAACTGGAACAAGCCTCCCAACTGATCGAAGAGTTAGAACGAAGACATACACTCGACCAATGGATGGAGCAAGCAGATCATCAAGGAATCGCCCAAATTTTAGAATCTATAACAGCCTTTGTCTTGTACGCAAACGGAGGTAATCTTGAACAAGTGTTTCGGATTATGCAAAAACAACTTGAAAGTGGGCATATAAGTACAAAATGGGATGATGTTCCCGTCCGGTACAACCGATTTGAACCAACTCTTTTGCGCACAAGTATTGGTGTCAAAGGTAGGCTCTTGCTAGGAACAACAGCGATTCCTTTATCATCGTTATTCCGCGATAGTGAACTCAAAGAACGCAATGTAATAGGGTTTAATTATGGCGTATCGGCAGAGACTTTGTATGAGGGAAACTACCTGTACGCTGCATTAATTGAAACGGAGGCTGCTCTACGGCGCGGCCATCTTTTTGAAGATCCCGGATTATTCACCCCTATGTATATACTCAAAGGGCGGATTCATGCGACAAAACAGCAATTTACAGAAGCACACGCTGTGTTAGATTATGCGATGGCATTAACGAACAACGAGCATTGGAGAAATTTGTTACGCACGATGAAAGCCCATTGCTACTTGCTAGAGGGCGATATTTCTCAAGCAGAACGACTACTGTCTAACTCCACGAACATAAACAGTCCCCAAATTGAGGCTGGACAGGAGTTTGGCTTGCTTGTGCATGTACGTATTTTATTGGCCAAGCAGCAAGCGGGTAAAGGGCTGTTAGCCGCGATTCGCGTAAAAACAAAAGCGCTAAAAGAGAAACAAATCTCGACAATTGTTGAAGCGACCATGCTGGAGTCCATCTGTTACATGCATATAGGACATGAAAATGAAGCACTAATCACCTTACACGAGGCATTGGAGCATGCTGCCCCTTACGGATATATAAGAACATTTCTTGATGAGAGCGACGCCATTCCCTTGTTGAAAAAGTACTTAAAAATCCGTCAAAATCGCTTAAGTGCGCATTGGGATGCTGTGCCGCTCGCCTATATCGAGAATTTAATAGCTATTGCTCATTCAGAAACGGTACAAGCGCATCCAATAGCGGATCTACTGACACCACGTGAACAAGAAGTGCTTCAATTATTGGCAAGTGGGGTGCCAAATAGTGAAATTGCTCGTCAACTGACACTGACAACTGGAACAGTACGCATCTATTTGTCGAAAATATACAGTAAACTCGGCGTCAATTCGCGTACACAGGCCGTTTTGTGGTTGAAAGACCAGGAGCATTGAATCCCTCATAAGAGGATTGCTTATATAAATATCCATAATTGATAAATAATATGTTTAGTTTGTAAAATTTACGGGAATGCCATATATATAATAAATGTATATTTTATGTGAACAAAATTTCAAGCTAGATGGAGGGATGCAAAGTGGCTATAGCAATGCTTAATAAGCATACACTAGAGGAACAAATCAAGTTAAAAAAACAAGATATGTATGCCAAAGCAAGGATGTTGGGATTTACCCATCCGGCTGTTGTCGCCTGTAGCCAGGAGCTAGACCGACTGCTCAACCGCTACCAAAAACTCCAATCTACCTAGCAAAAGTTATATCAACGAAACGAGCTGATGACTATCATTGGCTCGTTTTTTATTTGGTGAAATGTGCATGTTGCTTATCCAAATAACAACCAAATTATATACTAGGCACTCTGTATACAATTGATTTCGGAGCTCTTTGGATAGAACAATTGCTATACGATTATCAAGTTATTTCTATATGTAGGGAGATTGTTTATCCGTCGTGTTCCAAAATCTCAAGTATATAAAGTGCAAATCCTTTTTGGGAAGAAAGAATTGCTGACTCTTTACTTAGAGTGGCGGCCAAAGAAAAAATTTGGCCGCAGAAGCTTTTGTAATGTTTTTTCTTTTGTTATTGTTCGGAATTTGTACTTTTTACTAGGCTTCTTATATTAAGAAGTCTAAGTCTTGCTATAAATAAAGAAGGAACACATTGTTCATTGGGCAAGAGTGCCTTAAAGCAAGTCCTCTCTTCTTTACTTTCCAAGCAACTGTATTTTTCACTTAACGATTGGAGAGATGCAACAAATACTGATTCGCAATAGCATTTCTAGACATACTTGTCCTTTGCACAGGAGGAATTAATTCCTCCTGTAAAGCTGTCGTGAATCTCGTACCGAAAGCGGACTGGAAATCGTTCAGTGGCAATGAAGAGATTAGCATTTCTCATCAATGTTTTATACAAGTAAATGGTTAATCAACAGGTGTGCCGGTGAATTGTAATATGGTGTTCATTCTCCGTTCATCTAATTCTCGTATACTCAAATCATCAAGAACAAACGGAGGCATAAAAAAATGAATCTCGCATGGAAAGAAATGAACAAAAACAAAGCAAAATTTATGATTTTAGGATCTATCATTTTTCTAGTCAGTTTTTTAACCTTCATCATTTCAGGGTTAGCAAACGGACTGTCACAAGATAATGCAGCGTTAATAAAGGATCTGCCGGACGGACAATTTTATATGCATACCGATGCCGATGAAAAATACAATCTTTCAAGAATTGATGAAGACGTCCAAAGCACTGTATTGAAGGAACATAAAGATGCAACGGCCCTGTCCATTCAAATGGGCTTTGTAAACGATGCAGCCGACAAACAGCATAGCGTTGCTTTCGTTACATCAACCGATTCAGAGTTGCTTGCGTCTGTTGGACCAGGCGAAATCATTTTAGACCGTTCATTGGAAAAAGACGGTATCAAAGTCGGAGATATCTTAACGAACAATCAGTTTAGCGGTGAATTTAAAGTAATCGGTTTTGTGGATAAACAAAAATATAGTCACGCGCCTGTTGCTTTTATCAACATGATTAACTACCAAGAAATTTACCGTGTCCTTGAAATGCAATTGATTTTCATACCAGGACAAGAAGAAGCGCTAGACATTGCGTCCTTACAAGGCTTTTCAAATAAAGAATTTCTCAACGCCATTCCAAGTTACAGCGCGGAACAAATGTCACTTAATATGATCATTTGGTTTTTAGTTGCTATTAGCGGTATGCTGTTCGCGATTTTCTTCTACATGATGAATGTCCAGAAGATTGGTTTATACGGCATCTTAAAGGCACTTGGTGTGAAAACAAGTCGACTGTTCGGGATGATGTGGTATCAGATGGTGTTCATCACCCTTGTGGCGCTCGGATTGTCTGTTGCGCTAAGCCAAGGATTCGCACTCATCGCACCTGAAGGCATGCCGTTTAGTTTAACGCTTGCAACAACAATTCAATTATCCGTGATTTTCTTAGTCATCGGATTCGTAGGCGCAACACTGTCAGGTCTGCAAATTAAAAAAGTCGAACCATTACAAGCCATTCAACAAGGAGAGGTGTAATATGACAATCTTTGCGATTGATGAAGTGACCAAAACATTTACCAACGGTGAAGTTAAGGAGCAAGTATTAAAAGGCATTAACCTCACGCTCCAAGAAGGCGAAATTACAGCATTGGTTGGGGCATCTGGTTCAGGGAAAAGTACAATTTTGACGATTGCTGCGGGGCTGCAACGTGCTTCAGATGGGCAGGTTTTATTTGAAGGAGAAAATATGACCGATATGAGCCAAGAGCAAATTCGTAAAATTAGAGCCAGCGAGTTCGGTTTTGTCTTTCAATCGTCCCATCTCGTTCCATTCTTAACGGTAGAAGAGCAATTACTATTAATGCTCGATGTATCCGAAAGTAAAATGAACAAACACGTTCAACGTGAAGAAGTTGAAAAAGTCTTAACGTTGGTCGACATGGTGCACCGAAAAGATGCTTACCCGGCTTCATTATCAGGCGGGGAAAAGCAACGAGTCGCAATTGCCCGTGCAATCATTCACAAACCGAAGATGCTATTTGCGGATGAGCCGACAGCAAGCCTCGATTCTAAAAGATCAAAAGACGTCATGGTATTGATCCGAGAACTGACGAAAACCTTGAATATCACGACATTAATGGTCACACATGACGAAGACATGCTGTCATATGCCGATCATGTCATTACCATGAAAGACGGATTGATTTTATAACCAAACCGCCCACATATACCGGGATTATTCGGTGTATGTGGGCGGTTTCTATTACCGTGTTGAATAAAAATAAGGTTGGGGGTATATTAATAAATAAAAAGGTGATGACTCTGAATATTTCATTCGCGCAAACAACTGATGCACCTGTAATTCACGACTTAATGATCCAGGCATTTATGGCATACCAAAACGAAACGCCCCCTTCTAGTGCACTGGAAGAAACAGTGCAATCCATTTCGGAAGCACTAGAAAATGGCGAGCAAGCGCTCATTGGCTATCTAGCTGACGAACCTGTTGCGATGGTCCGTTTTCGTGTCGAAAGCGATTCGCTCTATTTTTATCGACTAGCGGTTATTCCAAACAAGCAAGGCCAAGGCATTGCCAAAAGGCTATTAAAGTCACTGGAAATGTATGCACTTGAACAAGGTAAACCAGCGATACAATGTAAAGTACGCATGACACTCCCCAAAAATATAGCGCTGTATCAGTCCATCGGCTACAAAGTGTCTGATGAGGAAACGGTCTATAAACCGAACGGCCTTACCGTCCCGGTGATAACTATGACGAAACAACTGGCATAAGGGACAACCACAAAACAGCCTACACAAACCGTCAATCCGGTCTGCGTAGGCTGTTGCTTATTGCTCCATCTGCTTCGATAAAAAATGCGCTGCAGTTTCTGCAGCTTTCTGTTCAATTTCACCGAGAAAATGTACTTTCGACAATAAATAGACGGCACCAATCGTATCACCCGCTGCCACAATCGGCGCAATACAATACGATTTGACCTGTTCGACTTGTCCCGGTACCCATTCTACCGCTTTTTCGAGCTTTTCCATTACCATTTTTCGACCGGCTAAAACCTCCTCGATATCCGGAGATAGCTGACGATTTAAATAATCTTTTTTCGATACACCCGAGACAGCAATCATCTCGTCCCGGTCGCTGATGAGTGCAGGTGTACCCAATGTTTCATATAGCGTCTCTGCATACTCCTTAGCGAACTGACCAAGCTCCGATATTGGAGAATATTTCTTTAAAATAACGCCACCATCTCGATCTGTAAAAATCTCAAGTGGATCTCCTTCACGAATCCGGAGCGTTCTCCGAATTTCCTTCGGGATAACCACCCTTCCTAGATCGTCGATTCTGCGGACGATTCCCGTTGCCTTCATGCACGATGCCTCACTTTCCACAAAATTGAACACCAACTTCATTTCGCTGTTAGTATGCATCATGCATGGACATTTTATGCAACAGTCCCTTTAGACGGAATCCGAAACAACTGCTTCCTTTATTGCTGATTGAAACAATCTCATCATTTCTTCCAACACATCGAACGCAGTCCTTTTCTCTGTATAGCGTTCATCAACCGTCATAATGAGGCAGCCATCTTCCATTGTGAAGCCCACAGCACGACCAAATTGCATCGATTCCGACACGAGTTTCGCACCATCCATCTTTGCGGAACCTTCTGGAGATAATCGGACTTCAATTTTCAATTGTGGCTTTTTAATGGATTCTACACCCGCGAGTTGTCCCCACGCTTTAATACGCCCGATACGAAGTAGCAAATCGGCTTCGAGTGGCATTTCTCCAAATCTGTCCACCATTTCATCTACTAACTCTAGATAATCTGCTTCATTTTCAATCGCTTTTACACGTTTGTACATTTGGATTTTTTGGAATCCATCTCTTATATAATCGTCCGGGATATATGCGTCCATTTTCAGTGAAATCTCTAGCTCTTTGCGATCCGATTTCACGACACCTGTCTGTTTCTCCTCGATTGCATCTTGTAACATTTGTGAATAAAGATCGAAACCAACCGAGTCGATGAAGCCATGTTGCTGGGAACCAAGTAAATTTCCCGCACCACGAATCGATAAGTCACGCATCGCAATTTTAAAACCAGAGCCCAATTCCGTGAACTCTTTAATGGCCTGTAACCGACTTTCAGCAACCTCTGTCAGCACCTTATCATGCTGATACAGGAAATAACTGTATGCAACACGATTCGAACGTCCAACACGACCACGGAGCTGATACAACTGCGATAATCCCATGCGATCCGCATCATGAACAATAAGCGTATTGACGTTCGGAATATCTATACCCGTTTCGATAATCGTTGTTGTGACGAGTACATCATATTCTCCTTCGAGGAAGCTTAAAATCACCGCCTCCAACGCTGCTTCTCCCATCTGTCCATGGGCAAACCCAACGCGTGCTTCCGGTACCAGTTGCTTAATTTCCTCAACCTTGCGTGCCATATCTTCCACACGATTGTACAAATAGAACACTTGACCACCACGGCCCATCTCTCGTTCAACCGCCTCACGAACAAGTCCCAAACTATGCTCCATGACGTATGTCTGAACCGGAAAACGATTGGCCGGCGGCGTTTCAATGACAGACAAATCACGAACACCTAACATTGACATATGAAGCGTCCGTGGAATCGGTGTCGCTGTCAACGTCAGCACATCCACATTCGTTTTCAACTGTTTCAATTTTTCTTTATGCGTCACACCAAATCGCTGTTCTTCGTCGACAACAAGCAGACCGAGATCATGATAGACGACATCCTTGGATAACAAACGATGCGTGCCCACGACCACATCAATAGTTCCAGCTTTCAGCCCTTTTAACGTTTCTGTCTGTTCTTTTTTTGTCCGGAAACGATTTAACACAGACACCTCTATAGGGAAGCCTGCAAAGCGTTCTTTCATCGTTTCGTAATGCTGTTGTGCCAGAATCGTCGTCGGCACGAGGAAGGCCACTTGCTTACCGTCTGCCACTGCTTTGAACGCGGCACGGATAGCCACTTCTGTTTTACCATATCCAACATCCCCACAAAGCAAACGATCCATAGGACGCTCTTTCTCCATATCCTGCTTCACTTCTGTAATCGACCTCAGCTGGTCATCCGTCTCATCATAAGGAAATGCGTTTTCAAATGAGCGCTGCAAATCATCATCTGCGGCAAAGGCATGCCCTTTTTCCGCCTCACGTTTCGCATACAACTTGATGAGATCATCTGCGATATCTTGGACAGCAGCCGATACTTTACTCTTCGTCTTCTTCCAATCCGCACTGCCTAGCTTATGCAACTTCGGTTCTTTTTCGCCCGATGCCACATACTTCTGAATCAAATCAATCTGATCTGCCGGAACAAACAGCTTATCTTCCCCACGATAACGGATATCTAGATAATCCTTATGATTGCCATTCACTTCCAACGTCACGACACCGTAGTATTTCCCAATTCCGTGATGCACATGAACTATATAGTCGCCCGGCTTAATTTCCGAATAACTTTTAATGCGTTCTGCATTCGTCATCTTTTGAGGGCGCGCCTTTCGCGTTGGCTTCCCTTTGAATAATTCAGCATCCGTTATAACGACAACACGCTGTAAAGGAAGTTCAAATCCCGCCGACAAATCGCCGTCAACGATAAAGACACCGCCTGCATTCGACGGTTTGCCAGATAAGGCCGCTGCCATATCATAGTCTTGCAAAATGGATTGCACTTTCTGCATCCGTTCTTCGCCGTCAGCAACGACAAAGACGTTGAAAGCCCCCTGCTGCCATCTATCCAATTCGTTTTTCAATAAATTCATCTGACCATGAAATTGTTGCATCGGCTTACAAGAGAACGTCACTGTTCTTTTCGTCGTAATTCCCGGTATAGAGCGCACGAAGAGTGATAGATACGCCCGGCGCTGTTTCAGCATGGCATGTGTTTCATCAAACGAGAAAGACAGCTTCGCATCATGAACAATTTTCCCATCTTCCAACAGCGAAACAAACCATTCTTTTTCTTCCGATTCAAGTGATGCAACAACCTCGAGAATGCGACCGATTTCATCAAATAGGACAATCCCGTTTTTCGAAAAATAACTTTCAAGAGAGGCTGTTTCTGCCGAAAACGAAGCATATTTCAAGATGTTTTCTGGAATCACACCATCCTTTAATGCATGTAGATCGCCCGTTGTATGCAACGTCAAACGTTCTTTAGCTTGTGCATCATTCATCTTCTTCAAGCTAGCTGCGAGCGCATGCTCAAGTTTTTCAGCCATCTCCGTCAAATCTTCTACCGTCCATACAAATTCTGCTGCTGGCAGGATTGAAATCGCTTCCAGCTTATCAATCGAGCGCTGGTCCTCAGCCGAAAATGAGCGGATAGAGTCAACGTCTGTATCGAATAGCTCAATCCGAACAGGGTCTTCCATATTCAATGGGTACAAGTCCAAGATACCACCACGCAACGCGAATTCTCCCGGTGCCGTGACCATTGACTGTCTCGTATACCCCATTGCGACAAGCTTCATGAGCCATTCTTCCATCACAATCGACTCACCGACTGCTGTTGAAAGTCCACTCGACAGCCAGCGTTCTTTCGTTGGAAGCAATTTCTTCATGCCCGCAATCGGCACAATGTAAATCCCTCTCCCAATTCGCGCCATATGATCGAGCGTATCTATGCGTTGCGCACGAAGCTCATAGCTCGAAATCGAATAATCCGCTGCAATTAGCTCTTCCGCTGGATACAAATGCACTAGCGACTCCCCAAGCATTTTGACAAGGTCCTCATATGTACGCTGTGCTTGTAGCAAGTTAGGCGAGACAATGAGAATAGGCTGGTCCATCGTCTGCTGCAGTACTTTAAACAGGATCGATTTTGCACCACCCGACAAACCTACAATCATTTGACGGTCTTTTCCCTCCTCCCACTCTCGCATTAGTTTACCAATCTCTTTTTCTTGGATAAATAAATCTAGTAAAGCTTCCAAAAAGACACATCCTTTCTTGTATCATATGTAAAAAACAGAAAAAGCTTTGGACGCCATCCAGCGCCAAAGCGTACATCCTATTGAAGCCATCTGTTCAGTGTGTAATAATTCGGAAAACGTTGGAGCGACTGCTCGCACTGTTCACATATACAGCGTACCGTGAATTCTCCATCCTTTTCACATGTTAGAAACCGTTCCTCTTCCCCCTGGTCCATCTCTTGTAATAGGAGAATGGTTTCCTTCGCTGATTCAAATGGGAGTGTACCAATTTCCGTTTCACAATGCCGACATGTATAACGAATCGCCATTTTGTCTCCGCCCCTTTTTCTCAAAGTATAGGCGGGAACGACGCGTATTATTCCTTAAGCACCATTAAAGTTGTTCATCACTTCAAGATAAGGTTTGGAAAACCATGCTTCGCAAGCGGATGCACTCTTTTGTACCATGTCCTCAATTAATGGACTTTCTTCCTTGCTGAATGGGGACAATACATAATCAGGCACTTTCATACCGCCTGTTGGACGTCCCACACCGATGCGAATCCGATTGAATGCATCCGTACCGAGATGGGCAATAAGCGATTTCATACCGTTATGACCGCCAGCACTTCCTTTTTGACGCAGACGAATGGTCCCTGGTGCAATATCCAAATCATCATATAAAACAACAATATCTTCAACCGCAACATCAAAATAGTCCATAAGCGGGCGGACACACTCCCCAGACAAATTCATATAGGTGAGTGGCTTAACTAGCATAACCTTTCCTTCTGGACGGTGAACGACTGTGTACATGCCATTGAACTTCGCTTGCATGGCTGGTGCTGACAGACGATTACAAAGCTCATCAATGACGTGGAATCCCACATTATGGCGGGTCTTTTCATATTGTTTACCCGGATTTCCGAGTCCAATTATCATTTTCATCATTTTCTCTTCCTTTATTAGTAGATGGGGATATAGAAAAGAAGCGCACGGTAACCCGCGCGCTTACTTTATATCACTCAAATAGAGTACTAACAGATTTCTCTTCAAAGACACGAACGATTGCGTCACCAAGAAGTTTAGCAATAGATAGTTCGACAATTTTTGGAGACTTTTTCGATTCTGGAAGCTCGATTGAGTTTGTAATGACCAATTCTTTAATTTTCGAATTGTCGATACGCTCAATGGCTGGGCCAGACAGTACAGGGTGCGTACAGCAAGCGTAAACTTCTTTTGCTCCGCTTTCGACCAAAGCACTCGCTGCGATTGTAATCGTTCCAGCTGTATCGATAATATCATCAATTAGGATAGCAGTTTTTCCTTCAACATTACCAACGATGTTCATCACTTCTGCTACGTTCGGACGTGGACGACGCTTGTCAATGATTGCGATAGGCGCTTTCATACGATCTGCCATCTTACGTGCACGTGTAACACCACCGTGGTCAGGAGATACGATAACGAGTTCATCGCTATTCAGACCTTTTCCTCTGAAGTATTCCGTAAGAATCGGTTCAGCCATTAGGTGATCGATTGGAATATCAAAGAAACCTTGAATTTGCGATGCATGTAAATCGATTGAAATGACGCGGTGTGCTCCAGCAGTTTCAAGTAAATCTGCCACTAGCTTCGCTGTGATTGGTTCACGTGGACGTGCTTTACGGTCTTGACGTGCATAACCGTAATAAGGCATAACCACATTGATTGTACGTGCAGATGCACGCTTCAATGCATCAACCATAATTAAAAGCTCCATCAAGTGTTCATTGACTGGATTTGATGTTGATTGAATAACAAATACATCGCACCCACGGATACTTTCTTCGATATTCACTTGAACTTCACCGTCACTGAATCGTGTAACAGAACTTTTACCGAGCGGACATCCGATTTCTTCCGATACTTGCTTTGCAAGTGGTTCGTTAGCGTTCAAAGTAAATATCTTCAGTTTGTCGTTTGGATAATGATTAGGCATCATGGCCCTCCTGTTTAATTGAGATTTAGTTTTTGTACATAGCCTTCTTTATTTTCCTGTCGCGCGCGCCCAATTGCAAGTGAACTTTCTGGGACATTTTCTGTAATTGTCGATCCAGCCGCTACGTATGCGCCTTTTTCAACAGTGACAGGTGCGATTAAGTTGGAATTACAACCGATAAATGCATCACTTTCAACTGTCGTGACGTGTTTATGCTTACCATCATAATTGACTGTGATTGTTCCACAGCCAATATTGACACGTTCACCAATTTTCGCATCACCGATATAACTTAGATGCGATACTTTGCTGCCTTCTTCAAGTGTCGATTTTTTCACTTCAACAAAGTTACCGATTTTCACGCGATCGCCAAGATTCGAATCTGGACGAATATGCGCAAACGGCCCTACTGTCGTCGCTGAGCCAATTGTACTTGATAGCACAACAGATGAATGGACTGTCGTTCCCTCACCTATTTGGCTGTCTACAATTTGGCTATTCGGCCCAATTGTACAGTTTTCTCCGATAACAGATTGCCCTTCAATCATCGTGCCTGGTTGTAAAACTGTGTCGCGACCGATTTCTGCCGCTGCACTTATATACGTATTATCAGGATTAATAATTGTAACACCATTGCGCATATGCTTTTCAGCAATACGACGACGCATAACGCCTTCTGCTTCCGCTAAAACTACACGGTCATTAACGCCTAGTGTTTCACTAAAGTCATCTGTCACATAAGCAGACACGAGTGCTTGTTCAGATTGCAAAATACCGACAACATCTGGAAGATAATATTCACCTTGCGCATTATCGTTTTTCACTTTTTTCAATGTGTCAAACAATGCTCGGTTGTCAAAACAGTACGTTCCTGTATTAATCTCCGTGACCTTTTGTTCTTCAGACGTTGCATCTTTCTGTTCAACGTTGCGCAGCACTTGCCCATCTGCGCCTCGGATAATGCGGCCGTATCCTGTTGGATCATCCGCAATCGCTGTCAGAATGGTTGCCTTGGCTCCTGTTTCGTTGTGGTGCGCAATGAGTGCTTCCATCGTCTCTGAGCGAATAAGTGGAGTATCTCCGCATACGACAATTGTCGTACCATCGAGATCACCAATAAGCTTTTCTGCTTGTTGAACAGCGTGTGCAGTTCCAAGTTGCTGTGCTTGAAGCGCGTATTCGCTTTTTTCTCCAAGTGTTTCTTCAACGAGTTCCGCTCCATGTCCAACAATGGTTACAATCCTGTTTGCACCAAGACCGTGTATATGGTCAATTACATGTTCAACCATCGGTTTTCCACAAACAGGATGGAGTACTTTATATAAATTTGATTTCATCCGTGTACCTTGTCCTGCTGCGAGGACGATGGCATATGTATTCGTCATTCGAATGCCCCCATCAATGAGAGATGAAATTGAACCTCTCCCAAATGTTTTCACTATTGACTATAGCTGAAAATCTTCTTTTTTTCAACCTCTCCCCCTTGACAAGTAGGTACAATTCTTTTACGATTAGTGTTTTTTCATACTTTTAAATACATGCTAGATTCGTTGAAATAAAGAATCTTCCTAACAACGCTTGGTGCTTGCGGATGCCTCCAGCTTGTAAGGTGTCTTCGCTGGAGAGTAGATGAAAATCATTAGTTTAATTTATATAGATTACTAATACGATAAAAAAGGCCGCCTACATAAATAGGCGACCCCTGTTTTGAATTTACATTGTGAAATATAGATACTATATCACGCGCCTGCCCCTTCAAGCACTTCTTCTTCGGTGGATAGATGATAGGCAGCGAGCACAGCCTCTTGAACCTTCGTACGAGAATTTGAATTGATTGGGTGTGCTACATCGCGGAATTCCCCATCAGGTGTCCGCTTGCTTGGCATCGCTACGAACAAGCCCTCATTACCGTCAATCACTCGAATATCGTGGACAACAAACTCATCATCAATTGTAATCGATGCAATCGCCCGCATTCTTCCATCCGTTTCCATCTTACGTAATCTCACATCTGTCACTTCCATCCCTATACCACTCCTTTGTCTTTACAGCCCATGACGACTATATTCCACAAAAGTAAGCGATTCCCTTCTTTACTAACTAACTTTTTTAAACATTAGGACTAATGGAAGGTTTTACCCCAGTGAATTACGTTTCCAAAAAAAGAAAAACCCGCTCTGGTTATCCAGGCGGGCACAGCTCATTTATTCGCTAACGCAATGACTTCAATTTCAACTTTTACATCTTTCGGCAATCTAGCCACTTCCACCGTTGAACGTGCTGGTGTATGCGTGCCAAAATGCTGTGCGTAGACATCGTTTAACGCCACAAACTCATTCATATCTTTAATGAAAACGGTTGCTTTCACAACTTGATCCAACGAAGAGCCCGCTTCTGCAAGAACTGCTTTCAAATTGGCAAACACTTGGTGTGTCTGTTCTTCGATTGTTCCTTCGACAAGAAGACCTTCTGGTGTTAAGGGAATTTGGCCTGATGTATAGATAAGTCCGTTCACGCTCACTGCTTGTGCATAAGGTCCAATTGCCTTTGGTGCATTTTCTGTCGCTACGTAGTTCATATCATTTTCCACCTTCCGCGAAATAATTTCCTTCTTCCAACTCAATCGTTCGATCCTTTTCATCTACCGCATGCAACTTCACAAGAGACAGATAATGATCGACAAGCACTTCTTCTGGATGGACAGCCTCTACTAATACCGCAACCCCTGCAAGCTCGCAACCGAACTCTTCCAGCAAGTTTTTCATCCCTGCCATCGTGCCGCCCGCTTTCATGAAGTCATCGGTAATGAGCACTTTCTGTCCACTCTGCATGCTTCTCTTCGATAATACCATTGTTTGAATGCGTCGTGTCGAACCAGATACATAATTAATGCTAACTGTTGAGCCTTCTGTTACCTTACTATCACGGCGCACAACAACGACCGGAACATTGAGGTGACGGGCAATCGCATGTGCAATTGGAATCCCTTTCGTCGCCACTGTCATAATGACATCAATCTCCGTTTCTGCAAATGCAGAAGCAAATACTTTACCAACACGGTCCATGAAGCGTGGATTTCCAAGCAGATCTGTCATGAACAAATAGCCACCTGGCAATAGCCGATCTGAATGTCCTAGCTCTCTCATAAGAAGAGCCATCACATCACGTACATCCGATTCCGTCGTTTTTGGAATGAATTTCACGCCTCCAGCTGCTCCCGACACCGTTACTAACTTCCCTGTCCCATTCTCTTCAAACGTTTCTTTTACAATCGTCAAATCCTCGCTAATGGAGGATTTCGCCGCTTTGTACCGTTCGGCAAAGAAGGTCAGTGGTATAAGTTCATGTGGATTTTCCAACAGATGGCGGGTCATATCGACAAGCCGCTCGCTCCTTTTCCACTTCATGGTACCATCTCCTAAACCCGAATGTTTACTCGTACATTAACACAATCGTCCGGGTTTAATCAAGAAAATTACGTTCACCAATCATTCGAACCGCATAGACCTCTGGGCAAAACCCCTTCAATCCATTATAAATCCGCGGTACTCTCGATTCATGCTTCACCAAACCAAAAACCGTAGGGCCGCTTCCGCTCATTAACACAGCATCGGCTCCAAATTTTTGCATCTGTTCCTTCAGTACAACAACTTGTGGATGCAAATCCATCGTCACAGGCTCTAATACATTGCCAACAGACTTACACATCGCCTCATAGTCACCCGCTTCTAGTGCCTTAACCATTTCGGCTGTATTCGGATGTGTCACAGCAGATAGATCCAGATTGCCATAAATATCACCCGTTGACACCGATATCGCAGGCTTCGCCAGAATCACCCAACAATTCGGAGGTACTGGTAAATGTTTAATTTTCTCCCCGCGTCCTGTCGCAAGTGCGGTACCGCCATGGACACAAAAAGAAACATCCGAACCGATTTTTGCTCCGAATGCAGCAAGCTCGTCCGCCCCTATTTGTAAATTCCATAGCCTGTTCAACCCGCGCAATGTAGCCGCTGCATCCGAGCTACCACCTGCAAGCCCTGCTGCAACAGGGATACTTTTTTCAAGCGTGATTTCCACACCTTCCGTAATACCATACCGCTTTTGCAAAAGCTCAGCCGCCTGATACGCTAAATTTTTTCGATCATTCGGCACAAATCGTTCAGAGGCTTTGATCGTAATTTTTCCATCATTCATAGGACGGAGCCAAACCCTGTCCGCCAGATCGACCGTTGTCATAATCATTTCTACTTCATGAAAGCCATCTGGCCGCTTATGTAATACATCCAGTGTCAAATTAATTTTTGCTGGCGCCTTCTCGTATAACATCTAGCCACCTCCATTCCAGCTAATCCTTGTTCCCCATTTTACCATAGGGCGAATTGTTTGCGCTGTGAATTTATGCAGAATAAACGAAGGAAAATTGCGATACATTTAAAGAGGGTTGCACCGGATGTCTAATGACAACAAGTGCAACCCTCCTTTTGTCAGCTATCAGTGGGATACAGGGTCATTCATAGCGGATTTTTTCCTTGCGCTACTCCTCGTTCGGCCATTTCAATTGCACGTTTCACCATATTACCAGCGTCTCGCGACTTAATGCCACCCCAACCTTCTCGCTCCACAACATCATAAAACCCAAGCTCTTTCGCAATTTCTTCTTTCAAGCGCTCAGACATGATTCCATGTTTTTTTGCCATTCGGTTTCCTCCTTTTGGCTGACATGCATAGTATGAGCTAAACAAAAGAAAAAACACCCCTGTCGGCCATTCCTTTTAAGAATGCCAACAGAGATGTTTTTAAAATGATCGAAATCATAATTGCTGTGATTATTTAAAGATTAACGCAGTAGAATCCGCACCATCCAGAATCGTTATTTCAACTGCTTCAGTCAAAATATCTGCGTAGCTGTAAGATACCCGTTCAAATGCATTTTCGTCCTGATCAAGTTCAACTACGAATACTGCCCGATATGTTTCACGCAGTACGCCAGCTCTTTCAATTGTCTTCTTCCGGCCACCGTTTGCTCTTACATGCAAACGTTTCCCCAGATGAGAATCCAATGACTTCTTAATGTCCGCTAATGTTTTTGGCATGTCACTTACACCTCACTAAACATAAGCATAACACTTTTAAAAGGTTCTGTCAATTGAAAACTATATTTTATCAATGCTATATGATCTTTGTCAATCTTTTTTTATAAAAATATGGATTTAAAATGAATAAATTCGGATTATCCCTTTTTTCTTGCGGTAAAAAATTCTCCGTATAACGCATTTGACAAGTTGGCAAACTCTTCAATTGTCAATGTTTCTCCACGTCTACCTGGATCCATACCGATTTTTTCAAAGGCATGTAAAATTTGATCTTTTTTTGCCTTTCCATTTGGCAACGAAGATTGCAAATTATTAAAAATGGTCTTTCTGCGTTGAATAAATGATCCTCTAGACACCTCGAATAAGAAGTCTTCGTCGATGACTTCAGCGGGAGCCGTTTCTTTTCTTGTCAGACGCAGCACAGCTGATTCAACATTTGGTTGGGGCATGAATACCGTTTTTGGCACAATCATCGCAACTTCTGCATCCATATAATATTGAATGGCAATAGACAACGAACCGTACGCCTTCGTTCCTGGCGAAGCTGTAATACGGTCTGCAACTTCTTTTTGCATCATAATCACCATGCCAGACACGGGCACCTTGCCGAGTAAAAATTTCATGATAATGGGTGTCGTCACGTAATACGGCAAGTTCGCAACGACAACTACATCATCGTAATCTGCAAAATAATCCACCATCACTTGCGCTAGATCCGCCTCTAATATATCTTGGTGAATGATTGTGACGTTGTCGTAAGGCGATAGCGTGTCTTCCAGCACAGGTAGCAGGCGACCATCAATTTCAAAGGCAACGACCTTCCCGGCACTTCGAGCAATGTGCTCCGTCAATGCACCAATACCTGGTCCGATTTCAATGACACCCGTCTTCTCCGATAATCCCGCATGTGAAACAATATTACGTAAAATATTAGGGTCAATCAAAAAGTTTTGCCCCAAGCTTTTTTTGAATGAAAAACCGTGTTTATCGAGAATCTCTTTCGTCCTGACCGGAGTCGCGATATCTTTATTCATTAATTTTCCTCCTCGTCGAGAACTTTCAATACGTCTCCTAATTGTTGATGGCTAATGCGAAACATTTCAAGCCGCTTCTTTAGCCCTTTGCCATTCACTTGACCAATTTGTAACAACTCGCTTAGACGCTCACGCCGTCTCTTGGCATCAGGATGCCCAATTAACCTCGCCATCATCAAGTCCGCTAAAGGAATCTCTACGACAGACAGTGTATCGACCGTATACACAGACTGCAGCGCCTCCCGTATATCCTCATCCTTGGCATGCTCGATGCCAAGTCCTTGACCATTTTTAGCAATCGTTTGCGACTTCTTGAGAAAAGCATGCTTCACCTCAGGGATACGCTCCTCGATAATAGCCCGAATTCTTCTACCTGGATAATCAGGGTCTGTGAAAACAATCACGCCTCGCGTCTCCTGCGCATGCTGTATACGCTCAAGTGTCTTATCATCGATTGCAGAGCCGTTCGTTTCAATCGTATCAGCACCTGTTGCTCGTCGTACGGCAATCGTATCCGATTTTCCTTCAACAACAATAATTTCTTTTATATTCACGAAAGTCCTCTTTCCTGTTCGATACTTTCCTCAATTCTACTCCGCCACCGGAGCGTTGTACAGAAAGGTTGCTCCTAAAAACCTGTTAAAACGCAATAATCCGCAGGACCAATTACAGTCCCGCGGATTTCTATTAATTAATCACTTTAATTTTTACTTGACGTCTACCAAACTTATAAGCTGCTTCTTTTGTAGGGTAAAGCAAATCGATCTTCATCCCTTTGATTGCGCCACCTGTATCTCCTGCAATTGCATAACCATAACCTTCAACCCATACTTTCGAGCCGAGCGGAATCACTTTGGGATCAACCGCAATGACTTTAATGTTGGGATTTGAACGGATATCAATACCCGCGGCAGTGATGCCTGAACAACCATTACAATAAGCCGTATAAGCCGTAGCTGTTACGTAAAATTCTTTACCGCCTGCAGGTGCAGACGAATTATCACGTGAAACACTTACGTTAGTAGAATTGTTGCTCGCAACGACAACTTTAGAACCGACTGAAACAATCTTCTTTTGCGGTTCTGTGATCGTTTTCTCTTCTAACAGCGTACGTGAAACTTCCGTGCCATTTTCTTTTACGATTTCGAACTTTCGTGAAACCGTTCCTTTCTTTCCTTCTTGAACGACTTTTTCGCGTCCTTTCAGTAAAGCGGGATCGTTGCGTGTTTCAACAGTAAAGTTCGCCGGTTCTTCCACTACATCGGTGACCTTTTCCACTCGTACGACCTTTATGACTGAATTTGGCATAACGACATCTGCCATTTGCCCTTCCAATCTATCGTCATCATCCAATAGAATGTTCTCTCTCTTTAAAAAGTCAGCGACCGTAGTCGAAGTTGACCAAACTTTCGTTTCATTTCCTCCGTCATCCAACGTCAATTCAAACGCCTTTTGAACGGCAATGCTATTGTCTTCTCCAAGTTGTTGTTGTAACCCAGGAACTACTTCGTCATGCTCAGTAACTTCAATGCCAGCTTGAGCCAACACATCGCTTACTGTTCTTTCCGTTGTCCAAATGGACGTATTTTCCTGATCAACGGTTATTGCAACTTGTTTTGACTGTTCCCACCTGACCGATAGTCCGTCTTCGATAGGTGTATTCACTGAGGGTGTAACGAGATCGTGCTCGGCAACTTCAATCTCTTGTTCTGCAAGAAGATTACCAACTGTATGTGCATGTGTCTTGATGTTTAATTCTTCACCGTTCACGTTTAATGCGACCGATTTCTTCGTCCCTTCGTATAGGACAAGCGACATAATAGTAACAAATAGTGTAAGTGCTAAGACGGTAACAGCTATTTGTTTACTCCTCAATGACTTAAAGAACAGGTTTTCCATGGTGCTTTTTGACATGAAAAAAACTCCTCCTTTATCACTCGGCTGATTATAAAGGTTACTTTTCCGCGTGTCAACCCTTTGAGATTTTACACGCGGGAAAATTAGGTAACTTTCAATCTTCAAAGTACAGCGCTATTTTAGGAATTTCATTCATGAATATTGAATCGTTTTAATGCGTTTTCGCTCGTCCTTGCCGCAACTTCTTCTACAGATAAACCCTTCAATCGCGCTATTTCTTCAGCTACAAGTGTCACTAACGCTGGCTCATTTCTTTTGCCTCGATACGGGTGTGGTGCAAGGTAGGGTGCATCCGTTTCAATTAGCAAATGATCAAGAGAAATTTCAGTCGCAACTTCTTTTGGTGTTTTTGCATTTTTAAACGTCACAGGTCCTCCGAGTGAAATTGAAAAATCCATTCGAATACACTCTTTTGCTGTTTCAACACTTCCTCCGAAGCAGTGCATAATCCCCCCTGTTTTTTCAGCTTGTTCTTCCTGTAAAATCCGAACGACATCTGCGGTTGCATCTCGATTATGGATAATAATAGGGAGTCCTACTTTTTGTGCCAAGCGAATTTGTTTTCTAAACAGCTGTTGCTGGACATCTTTCGGTGATTTATCCCAATAATAATCCAAACCCGTTTCGCCTATGCCTACAACTTTTGGATGTGCGGCGAGCGATTCAATCCAGTTCAAATCTTCTTCTGTACAATCAATGGCATCAACGGGATGCCAACCGACGACAGCATAGATAAATGGATATTGCTCCGTTAGCTCCATCGCCTTATTAATGGTCTTACGATCAAATCCCACGACGACCATCTTTTCGACCCCAGCTTCCAAAGCACGTTCGATTACTTCTGCTACATCTGCTTCGTATTGATCTGCATTTAAGTGGACATGTGTATCTATATACATCGCTTTTCGCCTCACAATGTTTTTATTGTATTCGATAGAATTGTTTCTTTTATCACACATTGATTACAAGTTTATTACATTCATTTCTTTTACTCGAATTAGAAAAACGGCGTTTCCATGAGGGACGCCGTTTTTATTCCATTTTTGTGTAATCTGCGCTTACGCTTTTCTTATTTTACTTGTGCGCCGTTTTCCAATGTTGCATCCACTGAAGCTAATTTCAGTACACCATTGGATTTTCCAGCTAAAATCATACCTTGAGAAAGCTCTCCACGTAATTTTACAGGTTTCAAGTTTGCTACCACAATGACTTTTTCGCCAATAAGTGATGCCGGCTCGTAGTGTTCCGCAATTCCCGATACAACTTGACGCTTTTCATAGCCAAGATCTAGTTGAAGCTTGAGCAACTTGTCCGCTTTCGGCATTTTCTCGCATGCAATAACTGTCGCAACGCGAAGATCTACTTTCATAAATTCATCAATCGACAATTCTGGTGCTTCTTCTGTCTTCTCTTCCGGCTGCTGCGCAACAGGCTCATTTTGAGCAGGTGCTGTAATGGACATTTGGTCACGAATGTACACAATTTCAACATCCGGATCAAGGCGTGGGAAGATCGGTACTCCTTTTTCTACCACTTTTGTACCCGCTGGAATCACATCGAATTGGCCCAATGTTTCCCACGCAAGTGTCGATTCGTCTAGACCGAGCTGTGAAACGATTTCTTTCGGTGATTTCGTCATGAACGGCTGCAACAGGACAGCGATATGACGCAGTGAAGAGGCAAGATGCGCCATAACAGATGCCAATTTCCCTCTGTCTGCTTCTTCTTTCGCCAAAACCCATGGAGATGTTTCATCAATGTATTTATTTGTACGCGATACGAGCGCCCAAAGTTCAGAAAGAACGATACTAAATTGCATATTCTCCATTGATGTTTCATATTTATTCACCGTTTCGGTGATAAAATCCGTCAAACTTGCATCGAATTCTGTCGCGACAAGCCCTTCCGTCGGGATATTGCCATCAAAGTATTTATTAATCATCGATACTGTCCGATTCAACAGGTTACCTAGATCATTGGCAAGATCATAATTCGTGCGTTCAATGAAGGATTCTGGTGAGAATACCCCATCCTGTCCAAATGGTAACTCACGAAGAAGGAAGTAACGTGTCGCATCCAAACCATATCGCTCCACCAACATCTCAGGATAAACGACATTCCCTTTTGATTTCGACATTTTGCCGTCTTTCATCATGATAAAGCCATGTGCAAACACTTTTTTCGGTAATGGCAAATCAAGTGCCATTAAGAAAATTGGCCAGTAAATGGTATGGAAGCGAACGATATCCTTTCCAACAACTTGCACGTCAGCAGGCCAATATTTATTGAATAACGAATCATCATTCGATTGATAACCAAGTGTCGTAATATAATTCGTCAACGCATCAACCCATACATAGATAACATGCTTGGGATCTCCCGGTACTTTAATGCCCCAATCGAATGACATACGAGAAACGGATAAGTCTTCTAAACCTGGTTTAATGAAGTTGTTAATCATCTCATTTTTACGTGATTCCGGTTCGATGAACTTCGGATGGTCCTCATAATACTTCAGCAAGCGATCCGCATACTTCTTCATATTAAAGAAATACGATTCTTCCTTCACTTTTTTAACGGAACGTCCACAATCTGGGCAATTACCATTTTCCAATTGACCTTCTGTGTAATACGTTTCACAAGGTACACAATACCAACCTTCATATTCACCTTTATAAATATCCCCATTGTCGAGAAATGTTTTGAAAATCTTTTCGACAGTCGCTTTATGGCGCTCTTCCGTCGTTTGAATGAAGTCATCATATGTAATATCCATGAGGCTCCATACTTTTTTCGCAACTTCCGCAATCCCATCGACATATTCCTTCGGTGGAAGTCCTGCTTCTTGTGCTTTTTCTTGTATTTTTTGACCATGCTCATCCATTCCAGTTAAAAAACGAACGTCATAGCCACGCAAACGCTTGTAACGCGCCATAGCATCCGAGGCAACCGTTGTATAAGCAGTTCCAATATGGAATTTTCCACTTGGATAATAAATCGGAGTCGTAATATAAAAAGTCTTTTTCTGATCAGGCACGAAAATTCCTCCAGTGTAATGAAATATACCTTCTATTCTATCGAAAGCAGCATAACGATACAACGAAATTCCTCGATGATTATCATAATGACCGACGAATTTAGCCATTTTATGCTCAATTTACAATATCTGTTCAGCAAACTACTATTTTTCTTATAGTTTTGAGCAAGTTGTATTGACGTTAATTGGAAGTCTTGGTATGATAAAAAGCAGACAGGAGAATTATGTCGAATCTTGACGAAAATCTATTTATTGGAAGGAGTTAATCTCATGAAATCAACAGGTATTGTACGTAAGGTCGATGAACTCGGACGCGTTGTAATTCCAATCGAATTGCGCCGCACATTAGGTATTGAACAAAAAGACGCTTTGGAAATCTACGTCGATGACGATAAAATTATTTTGAAAAAATACATGCCAAATATGACATGTTCAGTTACAGGTGACGTATCTGACGACAACCTACGTCTAATCGATGGTAAATTGATTTTGAGCCCTGAAGGTGCAAAACAATTGATCAAAGAAATTGAAGAAAATCTTCAAAAGTAATGATAGATTAAAAAATCCAGAGCGATAATTCGGTCTGGATTTTTCTTTATCAATTACGCCTCGGCGTAATTGCGTCCAGATTTTTTTCGAGCGAGCTCTAAAAGCTCCTCTAAAAAATCTGTGACATCCGCCGGAGGCTTTATCTTCGTTCAGCGGGCGTTTGAACACTCACTGAACTGAAAAACAAAACCGCATTCATCTTGCCACCTATCGAGATTGGAGTTTCCTGTGGCTGACGCTTCGCTTTCAGTACAAAAAGATTTGCTGAATGAAGATAAAAAGATGTTAACTTTCTACATGATATTCTTTATAAACATCACGTCGACTTATGCCGCGTTCTTTCGCAACTTCACGAATCGCCTCTTTTGATCGAAGCTCGCCACTTTCCATCAATTTGCTTACATGCGTGTGAATATCGAGCTCTTGCCACCAAACAACCTGTTCTTCAGCAACCGTCCCGTCTCCACCTTCAATGACAATACAAAACTCGCCTCGTATCTCATTTGAGTCTGCCCAATTTACAGCCTCTTCAAGCGTCCCACGTAAAAATTCTTCAAAACGCTTTGTCAGTTCCCTTGCCAATACAACCCGGCGCGTATTGCCAAAATGATCTTGTAACGCTCGCAACGTCTCTTTAAGCCTGTGAGGTGCCTCGTACAAAATGACCGTCTCTTCTCGCAACTTCAAATTGTCGAGTTGCACACTGCGCTCTTTTTTCTGACGTGATAAAAAACCGTAAAACAAAAACGGCTGCGGCGCTAACCCTGAAGCGACCAATGCACTAATTGCTGCATTTGCGCCCGGTACTGGAACCACGTCATAACCTGCAACAAGTGCTTTCGCTACAATGTCCGCTCCCGGATCTGAAATACATGGCATTCCAGCATCACTCACAAGCGCGACGCTCTTTCCTTCAGTAAGCATTGCTAAAATTTTCTCGCCACCAACTTCAATATTATGCTCATGGTAGCTAATAAGTGTCGTCTTAATGTCAAAATGATTACATAATCGAATCGTATTCCGCGTATCTTCCGCCGCAATCGTATCGACTTCTTTTAATATGCGAATAGCCCGATAGGTCATATCCTCTAAATTGCCAATCGGTGTTCCAACAAGAAACAGTTTTCCTCTTCCAAGTTCAGCACTCTTTTGTGATTTCATTTAGCTTTCGCCCCTCTTCCATATAACGTTCTTTCGCATTTCGCGTCAATTGTTTAAAACGATACTCCGCTTGCATCGCTTCTCGTTTCGTTTCAAAACCCTCTTGGTAAATACATTGTACAGGCCGCTTGGCACGTGTATATTTCGCACCCTTCCCTTCATTATGCATACGCACACGCTTGTCCAAATTATTCGTATACCCTGCATAATAGGAACCGTCCTTGCATTCCAACACATAAAATAGATGATCAGCTTTGTTGTCCATGCAGAAGCTGCCTCACTTCTTCCGTATATTCGCCATCTTCCCCGTACACATAAAGAGGTGGCAATATTTTCAAATCCGGCTTACCGTCTTTCGTCCCCTCAATTAGCAATGTATTCGCTTCTTTTCCCGCCTTCGGATACACAAATCGGAGACGCTTTGGCTCTAGTCGATTCGCGCGCATCGCCGTTACAATATCCAGCAAGCGCCCTGGTCGATGAACAAACGCCGCTTTTCCGCCTTGCTTAAGCAATTCACTCGCTGACTGAACAGCTTGCTCTAACGTCAAATGGATTTCATGCCGTGCAATCGTCACATGCTCCGACAAATTTTTCTCACTCGCCTCATGCGCTAGAAAATACGGTGGGTTGCATGTGACTGTATCATATTTCTCATGACCAATTTTCGCTGCAATCCCAATAACATTATCATTGATGATATCAATCTGCTGATCCAGGTTGTTGTACCGAACACTTCTTTCCGCCATATTCGCAAGCCGCTCCTGCAATTCGACAGCCGTAATCTCAGCATTTGTCCGTGCACTTAAAAACAAAGGAATTGCACCATTACCTGCACATAGATCTACAATCTTCCCTGAGCGAATCGGCACATACGCAAATTTCGCCAATAGCACCGCATCAAGGGAAAACGAAAAAACAGACGGGCTTTGAATAATTCGTAAACCCTCCGCCAATAAATAATCTAACCGTTCATCATCTCGTAAAATATTTTCCATCATACGTACTCTCCTCAAAAAAAATCAATTGCACCACCTATAGGGGTGGACGTCTTCCGTAACTAACGCTCCGCTTTCAGCATAAAAGTAGTTGCTGAATAAAGAGAAAAGCCGATGCCTACATGACAATAGGATCGGCTCTTTTCATACATTTTGTTTATTTAAAAAGGATAAACAGAACAAGCAATCTTCTCCCTTACGACTGCTCCCGTAATGGACATTACACACATGAAACCCTTCATTATAAAGGCGAGCTAGGTTATCGACACCTTCTCCGATATCGACATTAGGCGATTTTTTTCGATGCTGTCGTTTGCTCGTCGTTTGTGTTTGGTTGTCCATTTCTTCGAGTCGCTTGCGCAGATGATGGTTTTCCAGTTGAAGCGAATGGTTCTCTTCTGTCATCTGCGCGACAAATCCAATCAGTTCGCGGAATTGCTTATGCGTGGATTCAAGTTGTTGCTCGAATTCCATTACCCTATCGAGAAAGTTCCCTTCTTTCAACTATTCCACCTCATCATTTTATCAATTGAGCGATTTTGTTTGTTGCGTCCATTAATTCTTCCAATGCATATTCTACTACATGTTCCTGATCTACTAGATTTACTTGAAGAATGCGCTCAAGCAGATTCAGACCTACAACTTTCCCCGGTCCTTCTGGTGTTTGAACCACTGTTCCAACGTCCGGCATCAATGCTTTTGCTTCCTCGTATTCGTCATTTTCATATTTAAGACAACACATAAGTCGCCCACATAAGCCTGAGATTTTTGACGGATTCAGCGATAAGTTCTGATCTTTCGCCATCTTAATCGAAACCGGCTCAAAGTCACCTAAAAATGTCGAACAGCATAACATTCTGCCACATGGCCCAATTCCGCCAAGCATCTTCGCTTCATCACGCACACCAATTTGTCGTAGCTCAATGCGTGTACGGAAAATAGATGCAAGATCTTTAACAAGGTTTCGGAAGTCGACCCGACCTTCTGCTGTAAAATAGAACACAATCTTATTGCGGTCAAATGTATACTCTACATCGACAAGCTTCATCTCCAGCTTATGTTCCTCAATCTTGCTTACACCCGTGTCAAAAGCACGCTCCGCTTCCGTACGATTCTCCTCTACTTTTTCAAGGTCCTCGACTTGTGCAGGGCGAATCACTTTCTTCAACGGTAGGACAACGTCATTCTCGTCTACCTCTCTCACACAACTTGCAACTTTCCCATATTCAATCCCTCGTGCAGTTTCAACGATGACATATTCGCCTTCGTTGAGTATGTACTCAAGTGGATCGAAATAATATATTTTACCCGCTTTTTTAAAGCGGACGCCTACGACTTTATACAACAAGTAACCCCTCCTGCATGCTGAGCACCAATTGTTCCATTAAAAGCATACGATTCATATTGCCGTGCAACTGCTTTTTCGCTTGCAAAATTGCCTCCATATTGGCAGACAATCGGCTATACGTCATCTTCATCGAAAGACTACTAAAAAATTGTTGTTGATCTGGAAATGTCGGCGTTGCTTGTAGGCCAGCTTTTGATGCTACAATATCCCGATAAGCGTATAAGAGCAAATCGAGTCCGCGTTCAGCCTCTTCCTTCTCTTTAAACAGTGGAGACCATTCCGATTGGATAAATAATAGCGCTTCATGGACATGAAGATCCGATGCTTCAACCAATTTTAACACTGTCTTTCGCATGTGTGCAAATTGATCATCCCCGGCAAGACGAAATGCCTCATCCGGGTCGGCCGTTACCATCGTAACGGTTGCAGCCATTGATACTGTAACACCTTTTTCAACAATCTTCTTAATCATCATTTCACGTGACGGAGGTAAAAAAGAGATTCGCTGACAGCGTGACTGTATTGTTGGCAGAATTGATTGATACGAATCTGTTAGCAAAATGGCCGTTACATCACCTTCCGGCTCCTCAAGAAACTTTAACAATGTATTGGCCGCAGCGATATTCATCCGATCTGCGCGCGAAACAATATAAATTTTACGCCCTGTTTCATACCCTTTTCGTGTCATCTTGACAATAAGCTCAGACATCTGATCCTTTTTGATATCTTGCCCATCCGGTCGAATAATCGTCACGTTCGGATGATTACCAGATGTCACACGTCGACAAGAACGACATGTTTCACATGGAACAGTGTTTTTTTGAGGTTCTTCGCATAATAACAACTTCGCAAAAAACAATGCAGCAGCTTCTTTTCCTGTACCCTGCGCTCCATCGAACATGTATGCATGCCCAATTCGACCATTCCTGTACGAAGAGCACAAACGCTCAATCACGGCTTTCTGCTCTTCGAAAAGCCGATTATCCATTTCTTCGGTCACGATGCCACACCCCTTGTTTCAAAAAAGCCGTGTTTCTTGTAAGACAGGAAACACGGATTACATATATAAATTGATAAGAAGCCCTTTAATCTCACCGATTTTAGCTAACAAATCAACTGATGTTTTTTCCTCATTCAATAAGTCTTCTGCTAATTCGATTAGCTTCTCGTCTATGGTTTCGACAAGTTTCAAACGACGCCCTTCACCATATTGATTCCATGTATGTGATTTTTTAAGCGCTAGACCTGATCCGACAGCTTCTTTCAAAAAACGTCGAACTAACATTTTAAACTTGGCCATATCGCGTAAATTCCGTGACCGTGCAATCTGATCTCCCGCCGATGAAATATCACCGAGCAATCTTGTAATTTGCTCGCCATGCAAGCGTTGCTCCTGCTTAACGACCATTTGACCGAACCGTGCTCCATTTTGCGATGCCTGTAAGGTATCTTTTCGCATTTTGTCGAGGCCAGCCCTATAATCACTATTTACTTTCATTTCGGTTCACCTCAATTCATCAAAAATGATGAAAATGTTCAATTGGAAGGACAAAAACCGTTGCCCCACCCACTTCAACCTCAACCGGGTAAGGAATATAGGAATCGGCATTGCCACCCATTGGAGAGACAGGTGCCACCATCTGGTCCCGTGAACGACAATTTTCTCGAATAAGCTCAAGTGCCTTCGGAACAAGATTATCATCTGTACCAATTAAGAACGTTGTATTTCCAGATCTTAAAAATCCACCTGTACTTGCTAATTTCGTTGCTCGAAAATCATTTTTTGTTAACGCCGCGGACAACCGGTTGCTATCCTGGTCCTGTACAACTGCTACAATCAATTTCACAGTACTCTCCCCTTTTCCGCTTTCCACCCATTATATCATGAATTGACTCACTTAATGAGTTGGGAGCATATGATTTTCCAAACATTTTCTGTCACTTCTGCTTCTGAGAGGGAAGCATCCGTTGTAACAATTCGATTTGGATACCTGAGAATCAGCTCTTGGTACCCCTCATAGACTTTATGGTGAAATTGAATACTTTCGTTATCCAATCGGTTTTGTTCACGTGTATCATTGTTGCTAATCCTTGCAAGACCAACCTCTGGATCAATATCGAAAAACACGGTTAAATCCGGCATCATTTCACCAATTGCAAACTCATTAATGGATAAAACCTCGTCCATTCCAAGTCCCCGCGCATATCCTTGATAAGCAAGAGAGCTATCTACAAATCGATCACATAAGATGATAGACCCTTCTGCCAGCGCAGGTATAACTTTCTCTGCAAGATGTTGCCGTCTCGCTGCCGCATACAGCAGCGCCTCTGTCTTCGCGTCCATTTCCTGATGCCGATTATCCAGAATCACTTCACGGATTTTTTCCGCTATCCGAATACCACCTGGCTCGCGCGTCATCATGACATTATGCCCTCCATCCTTCAACCGCTTATACAACTCCATAATAACCGTCGTCTTCCCTGCCCCTTCAGGCCCCTCGAAAGTGATGAATGTCCCTTGCTGTACCATGTTATTCCTCCGTCCTATTCTTTACCACACATACTTGTTTTTCTTGGACCCGAATCGTCCCTTGGAATTTTGTTTTCATTCGAAATAAAGCTCGAAGGGATTGAATATGCACCTCTTCTATTCTTTCTCCCTCGATTAAAAGCGGAATACCCGGTGGATAAGGGATAATCGAAGCGGCCGAAATACAGCCTAAAGACTCCTCAAATGGTACCCACTCTTTCTCCATTTGAGACAGCTGTCGCTTCGTATAGACAAGACTTGAAATTCCCTCGTGAATTTGTAGAACTTCAAGCGAATTCATCGTGCTATGTGATTCTTGTAAATCTTTGAGTGCAACTGAAATTCTGCTCCCTATTTCTTCAAATGGATAATCTGTACCTTTTTTCAACAAAGGCAACACAAATAATACTTGGTAAGGATCAACTAATTCCGCAAAAATTCCTCTTCCCTCTAACACTTCTTGTACATCATATCCCGAATAGCCTTCGACCCGTAAAATAAGCTTCAAAGGATCGTCCGCTTCCACCATTTGTAGCATCGGAATCTCGCCAAGTCCTCGGATAAAGTCTTCGCGCCTTCTTATAAAATATAGCTTATCCTGTTCATCCATCGACTCTACGTAAGATCGTGCATCATCTAACGAAGCCATTAACAAATAAGAAGGACTGCTTGATTGAAACATGTGTAAATAATGTGCAATCTTTTCATGCGAAACAAGCTTCGACTTAACATGTAAGAAGGAGGCCATCGTCATCGCCGGTAACGTTTTATGAGCCGAATGTACAACGACATCAGCACCCATAGCTAACGCCGAACAGGGAAATGGATCACCTACAACGAAATGCGCACCATGTGCTTCATCTACAAGAACGGGAATACCATACGTATGACAAAGACTGATCGTTTCCTCTAACATTGTCCCTGTCACACCATAATAAGTCGGATACGTTAGAACAACGGCTTTTGCTTCTGGGTATAATTCAAGAGCACTCTGAATCTGTTCAGTACTTACCGTCCCCACTGCTTTCGTAACAGCATCCCAAGCCGGTGTAACAAATACAGGGTTTGCACCTGTTAATTCGAGCGCATGAAATACCGACTTATGCGCATTGCGCTGAACAATGACCGTATCACCAGCCTGACAGGTCGCATAAATCATCGCCAAATTCCCGACAGTCGAGCCATTCACAAGAAAGAAACTGCAATCAGAGCCATAACAAGAAGATAGCCGCTGTTGTGCCTCTTCAATAACCCCCTCTGGTTCATGAAGATCATCTAGCCCTGCTAACTCCGTAAAATCATACGCAAGCACTGACCGTAAATCATCTGGCAAGCCCGACAACATCCCATTTTTATGTCCCGGCACATGAAATGAAACCGGATGTACTTCTTTAAAATTACGTAACGCTTGAACAAGCGGACGATAAGCATACTCCATTGTCAATCACACTTCCTTTTCATAACTCTTATTATAGTTGAAACTTGTTGTTTATTCAGTTGGGATTTCATCTCTTAAAAACAAACACAAAAAAAGCCACTGCTAATTTAGCAATGACCATGTGCCCGGCGACGTCCTACTCTCACAGGGGGGAACCCCCAACTACCATCGGCGCTGAAGAGCTTAACTTCCGTGTTCGGGATGGGAACGGGTGTGACCTCTTCGCCTTCGTCACCAGACTATTTTGAGCTTGTTCACTCAAAACTGAATAAAACCAACATTGTATTGCACAAATCGAGCCAACCGTGCGCTTTTTAAATAAGGTTAAGTCCTCGATCGATTAGTATCCGTCAGCTCCACACGTCACCGCGCTTCCACCCCAGACCTATCAACCTCATCTTCTTTGAGGGATCTTACTTACTTGCGTAATGGGAAATCTCATCTCGAGGGGGGCTTCATGCTTAGATGCTTTCAGCATTTATCCCGTCCACACATAGCTACCCAGCGATGCCTTTGGCAAGACAACTGGTACACCAGCGGTGTGTCCATCCCGGTCCTCTCGTACTAAGGACAGCTCCTCTCAAATTTCCTGCGCCCGCGACGGATAGGGACCGAACTGTCTCACGACGTTCTGAACCCAGCTCGCGTACCGCTTTAATGGGCGAACAGCCCAACCCTTGGGACCGACTACAGCCCCAGGATGCGATGAGCCGACATCGAGGTGCCAAACCTCCCCGTCGATGTGGACTCTTGGGGGAGATAAGCCTGTTATCCCCGGGGTAGCTTTTATCCGTTGAGCGATGGCCCTTCCATGCGGAACCACCGGATCACTAAGCCCGTCTTTCGACCCTGCTCGACTTGTAGGTCTCGCAGTCAAGCTCCCTTATGCCTTTGCACTCTACGAATGATGTCCAACCATTCTGAGGGAACCTTTGGGCGCCTCCGTTACTCTTTAGGAGGCGACCGCCCCAGTCAAACTGTCCGCCTGACACTGTCTCCTGCCCCGATAAGGGGCATGGGTTAGAAGTCCAATACATCCAGGGTAGTATCCCACCAACGCCTCCTCCGAAGCTGGCGCTCCGGGCTCTAAGGCTCCTACCTATCCTGTACAGGATGCATCGGAATTCAATATCAGGTTACAGTAAAGCTCCACGGGGTCTTTCCGTCCTGTCGCGGGTAACCTGCATCTTCACAGGTATTATAATTTCACCGAGTCTCTCGTTGAGACAGTGCCCAGATCGTTACGCCTTTCGTGCGGGTCGGAACTTACCCGACAAGGAATTTCGCTACCTTAGGACCGTTATAGTTACGGCCGCCGTTTACTGGGGCTTCAATTCAAAGCTTCGCTTGCGCTGACCTCTCCTCTTAACCTTCCAGCACCGGGCAGGCGTCAGCCCCTATACTTCACCTTGCGGTTTTGCAGAGACCTGTGTTTTTGCTAAACAGTCGCCTGGGCCTATTCACTGCGGCTCTCTCGGGCTTTAACACCCTACCAGAGCACCCCTTCTCCCGAAGTTACGGGGTCATTTTGCCGAGTTCCTTAACGAGAGTTCTCTCGATCACCTTAGGATTCTCTCCTCGCCTACCTGTGTCGGTTTGCGGTACGGGCACCTCCCGCCTCGTTAGAGGCTTTTCTTGGCAGTGTGAAATCAGGGACTCCGGAGACAATTCTCCTCGCCATCACAGCTCAATGTTATAGGAACGGGATTTGCCTCGTTCCACACCTCACTGCTTAGACGCGCATAACCAACAGCGCGCTCACCCTATCCTACTGCGTCCCCCCATTACTCAAACGGCGGGGAGGTGGTACAGGAATATCAACCTGTTATCCATCGTCTACGCCTTTCGGCCTCGACTTAGGTCCCGACTAACCCTGAGCGGACGAGCCTTCCTCAGGAAACCTTGGGCATTCGGTGGAAGGGATTCTCACCCTTCTTTCGCTACTCATACCGGCATTCTCACTTCCAAGCGCTCCACCAGTCCTTACGGTCTAGCTTCAACGCCCTTGGAACGCTCTCCTACCACTGACACCTAAGGTGTCAATCCACAGTTTCGGTGATTCGTTTAGCCCCGGTACATTTTCGGCGCAGCGCCACTCGACCAGTGAGCTATTACGCACTCTTTAAATGATGGCTGCTTCTGAGCCAACATCCTGGTTGTCTGGGCAACGCCACATCCTTTTCCACTTAACGAATACTTGGGGACCTTAACTGGTGGTCTGGGCTGTTTCCCTCTCGACTACGGATCTTATCACCCGCAGTCTGACTCCCAAACATAAATCATCGGCATTCGGAGTTTGTCTGAATTCGGTAACCCGGGATGGGCCCCTAGTCCAAACAGTGCTCTACCTCCGAGATTCTTAACGTTTGAGGCTAGCCCTAAAGCTATTTCGGAGAGAACCAGCTATCTCCAGGTTCGATTGGAATTTCACCGCTACCCACACCTCATCCCCGCATTTTTCAACATACGTGGGTTCGGGCCTCCAGTAAGTGTTACCTTACCTTCACCCTGGACATGGGTAGATCACCTGGTTTCGGGTCTACGACCCCATACTCATTCGCCCTATTCAGACTCGCTTTCGCTGCGGCTCCGCATTCACTGCTTAACCTTGCATGGAATCGTAACTCGCCGGTTCATTCTACAAAAGGCACGCCATCACCCATTAACGGGCTCTGACAACTTGTAGGCACACGGTTTCAGGATCTATTTCACTCCCCTTCCGGGGTGCTTTTCACCTTTCCCTCACGGTACTGGTTCACTATCGGTCACTAGGGAGTATTTAGCCTTGGGAGATGGTCCTCCCGGATTCCGACGGAATTTCACGTGTTCCGCCGTACTCAGGATACACTCTGGAGAGAATGGACTTTCGACTACGGGGCTTTTACCCGCTACGGCGGACCTTTCCAGGTCGCTTCGCCTAATCCATTCCTTTGTAACTCCGTGTAGAGTGTCCTACAACCCCAGGAAGCAAGCTTCCTGGTTTGGGCTCTTCCCGTTTCGCTCGCCGCTACTCAGGGAATCGATGTTTCTTTCTCTTCCTCCGGATACTTAGATGTTTCAGTTCTCCGGGTCTGCCTCGTTTACGCTATGTATTCACGTAAACGTACTACCCCATTATGGGCAGTGGGTTTCCCCATTCGGAAATCTCCGGATCAAAGCTTACTTACAGCTCCCCGGAGCATATCGGTGTTAGTGCCGTCCTTCTTAGGCTCCTAGTGCCAAGGCATCCGCCGTGCGCCCTTTCTAACTTAACCTTTCGGCTTCAACAGCCATTTGGTGAGTCTTATTTACAGCGATGTAAACAGGGGCTCTTAAAAAGGTATTGCATAAGTAAATTACAATTGTAATCGACTCGGTTGATTCTTGATTTGTTACTTTCAATGTCGTTTTATCCAGTTTTCAATGAACAAGTTTTGAAAAAGATCATCTATAAAGAAAGATGAACCTTCAAAACTGAACGCAAAACGTCAATGGATAGACCAGAGGTCTATTTCCGAAATAATCCTTAGAAAGGAGGTGATCCAGCCGCACCTTCCGATACGGCTACCTTGTTACGACTTCACCCCAATCATCTGTCCCACCTTCGGCGGCTGGCTCCCGTAAGGGTTACCCCACCGACTTCGGGTGTTACAAACTCTCGTGGTGTGACGGGCGGTGTGTACAAGACCCGGGAACGTATTCACCGTGGCATGCTGATCCACGATTACTAGCGATTCCGGCTTCATGGAGGCGAGTTGCAGCCTCCAATCCGAACTGGGAATGATTTTATGGGATTAGCTCCCCCTCGCGGGTTGGCAACCCTCTGTATCATCCATTGTAGCACGTGTGTAGCCCAGGTCATAAGGGGCATGATGATTTGACGTCATCCCCACCTTCCTCCGGTTTGTCACCGGCAGTCACCTTAGAGTGCCCAACTGAATGCTGGCAACTAAGATCAAGGGTTGCGCTCGTTGCGGGACTTAACCCAACATCTCACGACACGAGCTGACGACAACCATGCACCACCTGTCACCGCTGTCCCCGAAGGGAAAGGCATATCTCTACACCGGGCAGCGGGATGTCAAGACCTGGTAAGGTTCTTCGCGTTGCTTCGAATTAAACCACATGCTCCACCGCTTGTGCGGGTCCCCGTCAATTCCTTTGAGTTTCAGCCTTGCGGCCGTACTCCCCAGGCGGAGTGCTTAATGCGTTAGCTGCAGCACTAAGGGGCGGAAACCCCCTAACACTTAGCACTCATCGTTTACGGCGTGGACTACCAGGGTATCTAATCCTGTTTGCTCCCCACGCTTTCGCGCCTCAGCGTCAGTTACAGACCAGAAAGCCGCCTTCGCCACTGGTGTTCCTCCACATCTCTACGCATTTCACCGCTACACGTGGAATTCCGCTTTCCTCTTCTGTACTCAAGTCCCCCAGTTTCCAATGACCCTCCACGGTTGAGCCGTGGGCTTTCACATCAGACTTAAAGGACCGCCTGCGCGCGCTTTACGCCCAATAATTCCGGACAACGCTTGCCACCTACGTATTACCGCGGCTGCTGGCACGTAGTTAGCCGTGGCTTTCTAATAAGGTACCGTCAAGGTACGAGCAGTTACTCTCGTACGTGTTCTTCCCTTACAACAGAGCTTTACGATCCGAAAACCTTCTTCACTCACGCGGCGTTGCTCCATCAGACTTTCGTCCATTGTGGAAGATTCCCTACTGCTGCCTCCCGTAGGAGTCTGGGCCGTGTCTCAGTCCCAGTGTGGCCGATCACCCTCTCAGGTCGGCTACGCATCGTCGCCTTGGTAGGCCATTACCCCACCAACTAGCTAATGCGCCGCGGGCCCATCCTGCAGTGACAGCCGAAACCGTCTTTCAGAGTTTGTCCATGCGGACAAACTGATTATTCGGTATTAGCCCCGGTTTCCCGGAGTTATCCCCATCTGCAGGGCAGGTTGCCCACGTGTTACTCACCCGTCCGCCGCTAACTTCAGGGAGCAAGCTCCCTTCCGTCCGCTCGACTTGCATGTATTAGGCACGCCGCCAGCGTTCGTCCTGAGCCAGGATCAAACTCTCCATAATAGAAGAAAATGATTGCTCATTTCTTGCTGGCATCAATTAAGATGTCAAATTTGAATCCGAAGATTCGTTTGTGTTTCCTTTTGGGAAACGTTTGGCTCCAGTGCCGAAGCACCTTCGCTTTATTTCATTGACGTTTTGCTGTTCAGTTTTCAAGGTTCATAATGCAGAGGAGTTGAAGTGTCATCCTCGTTATTTCGTCCGCCTCACTGGCGACTCATATAAGATTACAGCACATCTAGTCATATGTCAACGCTTTTTATAAACTTTTTATAAAAAAACTGCAAAAGCGCATAATGTAGCCATTCCTGGTATACCTAAAACAGCCAACAATAAGCCAGATGCAATATTTATCGGTACATAAACCCCGATAAAACCACCTGCAATATTCATGGCAAAAAGAACAAGAAAAGCAAAAGCCAAACGAAACCAATAGATCGATAACTTCTCTAGCACTTTTGGTATATGCTTTCTACCTACTACTAATAGAAGAAGTACAACTCCAACAATAGCTATACCGATTATCTTCACGGGAAACGCCCCTTTCAACTAGAATGATCTAGTCTATGCGATCCCATGAAAATATATCAATCGCTACCTAAGCGCCGTGCCTTTGCTTCTTTAAATAAATAGAAGTGCTTACTTTCAGCAATCTTCCTACGAACCATTACTTCTTGGTCGTAGTCATTGAGATACCTCTCAACGTCTCTCGCTTGTTCCCACTCTTCCTTCGTGTCCATCATCAATGTACGTAGACGTTCATCAAACTCTTTTTTCAGCTTTTTTTTCCGTCCAAACAATACTATCGCCCCCTTATAGTTCCCGGCGACCTTCTAATGCCCTCGATAATGTCACTTCGTCTGCATATTCAAGATCGCCACCCACAGGTAATCCGTGTGCAATTCTTGTTGTCGTAATGCCTGACGGTTTTACAAGTCTTGAAATATACATCGCAGTTGCTTCACCTTCAATTGTAGGGTTCGTAGCCAATATCAATTCTTCAACTGTTTCATCTTGAAGGCGTGTTAATAAGGAAGGAACGTTAATATCTTCTGGGCCAATCCCATCCATCGGCGAGATTGCGCCATGAAGAACGTGATAGAGTCCTTTATAATCCCTCATTTTCTCCATAGCAATGACGTCTTTAGGATCTTGAACAACACAAATCATAGAGCCGTCGCGTTGTTTATCCTGGCAAATGTGGCAAGGGTCAACGTCTGTAATATGTCCGCACACCGAACAGTAACGTAAATTCCTTTTCGCATCGACAAGCGCTTTCGCGAAATCCAATACAGTATCTTCTTTCATGCCTAAGACAAAAAACGCCAGTCGGCCCGCTGTTTTCGGGCCGATACCTGGCAATTTCATAAAACTATCGATTAGTTTCGATATCGGTTCAGGATAATGCATTATTGTTCCTCCTAGAACATTCCAGGTAGGTTCAATCCTTTCGTGAATTGACCCATTGTGGAGTTCGTTAATTCTTCCGCTTTTGTCATTGCGTCATTTGTAGCAATGACAATAAGGTCTTGAAGCATCTCAACATCTTCTGGATCAACGACAGAAGGATCGATAATTACATCTACAACCTGCTTATCACCAGATACGATGACTTTCACCATACCGCCGCCTGCTGCACCTTCTAAACGCTTTTCACCAAGTTCTTCTTGTGCCTCAGCCATTTTCTTTTGCATTTTTTGCATTTGTTTCATCATACCTTGCATATTTCCCATACCACGCATGTTTGTTTCCTCCTCAATAGTATTTATTAATCGTCGTAGACTTCTATGAACTCCTTGCCGAAGATCTTTTCTGCCTCCGTTACGAGTGGATCTGCATTTTCCTGTTCTGCTTCTTTGACAAAGGAGAGCATTCCTTCAGCTGCCGCCTCTTCGTTAGACGAATTTGCGTTTGGCTCAGACTGTTTGGCAAGACCACTATTCCGGATGAAATCCTCTCTTACCTTCAACCAACCCTCTTCTGGAACGTAGACAACTTCATACGCTTTCCCAGTACGTGAGCGTAGGGCATCCGATAAACCAGATCGCAATGACGGATTTTCAGAAGCCATACGGCAATGAATTTCATACTTGAATTTTAACACAAATGCAGAGTCTGATGCCGCAACCGGCTCTGTTTCTTCAAGAAGTGCGGAGTGCGACTTTTGTAGCGTCTGCATCATACCTGCCCACTCTTCTCGAATCGTCTGAATGTCTTGTTTCGTAGCCGACTTTAATACTTCATTAATTTTTCCAGTCGGAATTTTCATCGACTGAGACGATTTTGAAACATTCTTCCTCGGTTGACCCGCACCTTCTGCACCTGGTTGTACATTTACACCATTGGCAAGCTGTTGTTGTAAATTTTGAATGGTTCGTTCAAGTTCTGATACTTTCTGCGCAAGCCCCGTATCTACTGACTGCGGACTACCCGCTTGTACAGGCGCTGCGTCCAGGTGAATCATTTTCAATAACGCAGACTCGATATACACTTTTGCATGATTAGAGAAACGCATTTCTTGCTGTGTCTTTGCCAGTATATCAATGAAGGTATACAAAAGCTCCACGTCAAATCGTTGCGCCATCTCCACAAAGCGCTCATCCGACGATATCAGTTCAAGCAAGTTTTTCAAGCTTGGTGCCGTTCGAAGTAGGAGCAGATCTCGGAAAAAGGTGATCAAATCTTCCGCCAATCTAGAAACATCTTTTCCTTCAGCTATCAATCGATCTAATAGCGACAAAGCCACGCCAGCATCTTTCTCGAGCAGCGCTTCCGCCAGCTGATGGAAAATATCTTCACCGATTGAACCCGTAACGAGCAACGCATCCTCAATCGTCAATCTCTCTCCACTAAACGACACAACCTGATCCAGCATACTCAATGCATCACGCATTCCACCAGAAGCAGCTTGTGCAATCACTTTCAATGCACCCTCGTCAGAATCGATACCTGTATCTACAAGCACCGTTTTCATCCGATCTGTAATTTCTGCTGGTGTAATCGGTTTAAAATCGAAACGTTGACATCGTGAAATAATCGTCAACGGTAATTTATGCGGTTCTGTAGTCGCTAATATGAACACAGCATGCGATGGTGGTTCTTCGAGTGTTTTTAACAGAGCATTGAAGGCAGAATTCGATAACATATGCACTTCATCTATAATATATACTTTAAAACGAGCATTTGATGGCGCAAATCGAACCTTTTCAATAATGTCTCGCATTTCTTCAACACGCGAATTAGAAGCCGCGTCAAATTCTATGACATCCGTATTCGAGCCTTCTGTAATACTGATACATGTTGGACACTCATTACACGGCTCTTTGGCCGGACCATTTTCACAATTCAACGCCTTCGCAAAAACTTTTGCGGCACTGGTCTTTCCTGTCCCCCGCGGGCCCGAGAAAAGATAAGCATGCGTCGTCTTATTATGAAGGAGGGCATTCTGAAGTGTCTGTTTCACATGTTGCTGACCGGACATCTCAGCAAACGACTGAGGTCGGTATACACGATAAAAAGCCTGATAGACCAACAGTTTTCCCCCTTTCCGATGCAATACAGTAATATCCCTAGTATAGCATAAAGCGTTTCCATTAACCTGCTTCAACACAACAAAAGCTTCAGCGCCTGTTCAGGCGCTGAAGGCTAGACGACAAAAAAACCCGCCCGCAAAAACGGACGAGTTGGAATGTAAATGTAAAGCCGTGCACCCTCCTTCGACAGCCGCACATAAGCGTTACTCTTGTCGCCAGCTCGGTCTAGGCGACCCTGCGGCACATGAAAAAGTCCACTTAATGCTGCTTCCTTCCGGACCTGACATGGTTCATGGGTTCCCATTGCGCAGGACCCAAACGTCAACACTACGTGCAAAAGGCAGACCCTACAATACGGACAGCCTCGAGAGGGAATTCAATCTTGCTAGAGCGGATTGCAAGTTACAGGGCACCGCTACCTCCCCATCTAGCACGGCATTTATTAGTATACGCACTTTTCTACAGAAAATCAAATGTTTATCCATCGGATTATTCTTTCTGCAATATATGTCCCCCTTCTATAGGAATAAACCTTGTATTTCTTCCACATAAAGCACGACATCGGCATCTCGAATTATCCGAATTTTTTTACATAACATAAACTGTTGACACTTCATTGCATACATGATAAATTATATCTTGTTGATACGGAGGTATACCCAAGTTCGGCTGAAGGGAACGGTCTTGAAAACCGTCAGGCGGGTTAAACCGCGCGGGGGTTCGAATCCCTCTACCTCCTCCATTTTTAACTTAAGCGCATAGTTATGCAATTCGAATTCGTTACAGGTTAACGGATTTTTATTTTGCCTAAAATTCAAAAGGACAGCAATATTTGCTGTCCTTTTTTTGTTGCTTTTATTTAATTGTCGCGCCCGCAGTAGATGGTTTAAGGGCTAAACATTGATAATACGAAAACTCGTCTGCCAACTTCTTAGCCATTTCCTCTTCTTTATCCGCTCCAACAGCTACGAACAAGGACGGACCTGCACCACTGATCGTCATACCATACGCCCCGTGCTCACGGCAAAATGCACGGATTCGATCGAAATCAGGAAATAGTCGTTGGCGGTATGGTTCGTGGAATACATCCTTCTCCATCATGCGTCCAGCCGTCTCCCAATCTCCAAGAGCAATGGCCGCCGTCATGACGCTACTTGCTGCGCTACCTGCGACAGCTTGTGCATGCGCCAACTGTTCAGGCAGCAGCCCTCGCGATTCTTCTGTAAGAAGTGCTTCTGGTGGAACAAGAATCACTGCGCCCATTTTCGGTTCTGGCAGATGAATCGTATCCATTTCATCACCTACAAAATAAGAAATAGTGACACCGCCTAGAAGTGCCGCGGATACATTATCCGCATGCCCTTCCAGCTCACTACCGATGTAGACCTTTTCTTTCGATGAAAGCCCTAGCGTTAAAAGATGATCTGCAATTTCAATCCCCGCGGCAATCGCCGTGGCACTACTGCCAAGCCCTTTACCAAGCGGGATGTCCGATTGGACGCGTAGCACTTGGGGAGGAGCTACTCGCGCATAGCGTTCCGCAACATGTTGAATTGTTTTCACAATTAAATTGTCTTCCCCACTCGCTAAATCTCGGTACTCTTCACCTTCATATTGAACAAGCCACTGTGCTGCCGGCTTCACATCGATCGTCGTATATAAAGCAAAGGCAAGCCCAATGCTGTCAAAGCCGGGACCAAGATTTGCCGTTGTAGCGGGAACCGTGACTAGAAAACCAGTCTCTCCCATTTAGTTTGCTCCTTCTTTCAACCCGTGCAACAATGCATCGAACTGTTCACGTGATAGTAGTGGCTTTTCTTCATTCACCATAATCGCCGTTTCAGGGTCTTTTAACCCGTTGCCTGTCAGTACGCCAACAATCGTTACGCCTTTTTCTAACAAACCTGCGTCTAGGCGCTTTTTAATGCCCGCAATTGTTGCACAAGATCCTGGTTCCGCAAAGACACCTTCTTGTGACGTGATTAGGCTATATGCTTCCAAAATTTCTTCATCTGTTACCGACAAAATGGCTCCATCCGATTCTGCCAATGCATCTTTCGCCAATTGCCAGCTCGCTGGATTTCCAATACGAATCGCCGTTGCAACCGTTTCAGGGTTGTCAAATACGCGATCATAAACAATTGGTGCTGCACCGTCCGCTTGTACACCAAGCAACTTCGGCAAGGCTGTTCCTTTACGGTCTGCGTACTCTTTGAAACCTTTCCATGCAGCAGAAATATTCCCTGCGTTGCCTACAGGTAATGCAAAGACATCTGGTACTTTGCCTAGTTGCTCAATCGCTTCAAATGCAATCGTCTTCTGACCCTCCAAACGGTATGGGTTCACCGAGTTAACAACCGCTACTTTTCCTTCTCCTGCTTCACGAACCATGTTCAACGCTTCGTCAAAGTTGCCAGCGATTTCTACGATTTCTGCACCGTACATTTTTGCTTGCGCCAATTTCCCAAGCGCGATTTTCCCTTCAGGAATAACCACAATTGTACGCATACCTGCACGTGCACCATATGCCGCCGCAGATGCAGATGTGTTACCTGTCGATGCACAAATGAGGACTTCTTTCCCTTCCTCTTTCGCTTTCGCTACCGCCATCACCATGCCACGGTCTTTAAAAGACCCTGTCGGATTCGTCCCTTCTGTTTTCACATACAGGTTGATGCCCCACGCTTTAGATAAGTTTTCTAGGTAAATGAGTGGTGTGTTTCCTTCTTGTAACGTCAAAGCCGGCGTGTTGTCAGTAACCGGCAACCATTCTTTATATTCTTCAATCAAACCATTCCATCTTCTCATCATTCTTCCCCCTCAACCCGATAATGACTTAGTACGCCAATTACCGCTGGTGTCTCATTCAATTCATTGACAATATTTAAATGTTGCTCGCGTGAAATACTATGCGTGATGAAAATCAATTCCGCATCTGTTTTTTGTTTATCTGCATGTTGGATGACTGTTGCCAAACTTGCCCCATGATGACTATAAATTGATGTCAAGTTCGTAAGGACGCCCACTTCGTCTTTAACATGAATACGATGGAAGTAACGTGCATACTTGCCACTATCATTTTTCACTTTACGCTCATATTGTGGTGCATGTGGTCGTTTACCATTCACACCTAACAGGAGATTACGACATGCGGCAATAATGTCACCTGTAACAGATGTTGCTGTTGGAAGGGAGCCTGCACCCGGTCCGTAGAACATCGTCTCGCCCACTGCATCTCCATATACATAGACAGCGTTAAATTCATTATTCACTGATGCAAGTGGATGTGAGTTCGGGAATAGTACGGGCTCAACCGCCACTTCAATGCCGTCCGCATCCTTTTTAGCTGATCCTGCCAACTTTACTGTGTACCCGAACTGTTCAGCAAGTTCTAAGTCACCATCGCGAATGTCTTTCATTCCTCGAACGAAGACATCTTCCAACAACACTTCTGTCGAGAATGCGAGTGAAGCCAAAATCACCATTTTACGCGCAGCATCAATGCCGTCGACGTCTGCGGATGGGTCTGCTTCAGCGAAGCCAAGTTCTGTTGCTTCCGCCAAAGCATCTTCATAGCTCATCTTTTCGTGTTTCATCTTCGTTAAGATGAAGTTCGTTGTACCATTGACGATCCCTGTCAATGCGCTAATACGGTCAGATGCTAGACCATCTTCCAGCGTGCGAATCAATGGAATCCCACCACCAACGCTTGCTTCATAGAATAGATCACATTTATTTTCATCGGCTAGCTTCAATAGTTCAGGCCCATATTCCGCCATCACATCTTTATTCGCCGTGACAACTCCTTTTCCTGCCCGCAATGAGCTTTCAATCGCTTCTTTCGCTTCACTCGTTCCACCAATTACTTCTACAATCAGATCAATAGATGGATCTTCAAGCACTTCATCTAAATCGACTGTAAAAATTTCAGATGCTAATGGAGTATCTCGCTTTTTATTTACATCTTTTACAAGAACTTTTTTAATGGATACAGGAACACCGAGCTTATGCTGCAAGTCTTCTTGGTGGTTCTCCAAAATCTTTGCCACACCACTTCCAACAACTCCAAATCCTAGTAGTCCAATATTAATTTCGTTTTTCATTTGACGATTCCCCCAAACTGTATGTACACTATAAAAAAACATTCGTTCTTCGCATAAGGACATTATAGTGAAATATTCGGTTAATAACAAGCCTGTTTTATGATAAAATTCAAAATAACACATAATTGTCACTACTGACAGATAGGATTTGATGAAAATGAAAGTATGTAAATTTGGTGGTACATCCGTCGCATCAGCTGAGCAAATCAAAAAAGTAGCCGCAATCGTTACATCTGACCCTAGCCGTAAAATCGTTGTTGTCTCTGCACCTGGTAAACGATTCAGTGAAGATGACAAAGTAACAGACTTGCTCATCCGTCTTGCGGAACAAGCACTAGCTGGACAAGATACAGCAAAAGCACTTGAGGAGGTTGTTGATCGTTATCGACAGATCGCCCAGGGACTTGGACTTTCGGAAGACATTGTCCACGTCATTGAAAGTGATTTACATCAACGTTTAGCGGGCGATCAGAATGATGCACTTCTTTATATGGATAATTTAAAAGCATCTGGTGAGGATAATAACGCAAAAATCATTGCTGCCTATTTCACACATATTGGTATGGAAGCAAAATACGTCTGTCCGAAAGACGCAGGTCTTCTTGTCAATAAACGTCCAGAACGTGTACGAGCACTTCCAGCAGGGGATGAGCGCCTCGTGACATTACGTGATGAACCCGGCATTATCGTTTTCCCAGGCTTCTTTGGCTATACAGAAGACGGAACACTCCGTACATTCAATCGCGGTGGATCAGATATTACAGGTTCTCTACTCGCTGCAGCGACAGAAGCCGAACTCTATGAAAACTTTACAGACGTCGACTCGGTTTTCGCAGCGAATCCAACAGTGGTTGACAATCCTGTCGCAATCGATAAAATGACGTATCGTGAAATGCGCGAGCTTGCTTACGCAGGATTTTCGGTCTTCCATGACGAGGCATTGATGCCTGCATTCCGCCGCTCGGTTCCTGTCTGTATTAAAAATACGAATAACCCAGAAGCACCAGGCACGTTGATTGTGAAAGAACGTAATAATTCTACACAGCCTGTTATCGGCATTGCAGCAGACGATGGATTCTCTACACTGTTCGTCGATAAGTATTTAATGAACCAAGAAATCGGATTTGGACGCCGCCTCCTACAAATTTTAGAGGAAGAAGAAATTCCGTTTGAACATACGCCATCTGGTATCGATAACCTATCCGTCATTTTGCGCAGTAAATTTATCACCGCTGAAAAAGAAGCACGCATTATCCAACGCGCAAAAGACGAATTGAAAGCCGATGATGTCCATATTCAACATGATTTCTCCATGATTGTGCTCGTTGGCGAAGGGATGCGCCATTCTATCGGCCTTGCTTCCCGTGCTGCTTCCGCTATCGCACGCACAAGCGCTAGTATCCAAATGATTAACCAAGGATCATCAGAAGTCAGCCTCGTCTTCGGTGTTCATAAAAAGGACGAAACGAAAATATTAAAAGAGTTATACGTAGAATTTTTTAAAGAATCTGTCGTCCTCTCCTAAATAACAAAAGTGGCACACTGTCCCATTAGACAATGTGCCACTTTTTATTAACATATTGGCGTAAACATATATGGAAATTGCCTAACGATAGCACTTGAAATCATATCTGCCATCATCAGTGCTTCGGCCTCAATTTTGTCGAACACATCTATATCTTCTTTAAAGTTTTTTTGAATCATACAAACCGCTTCATATTTTGTTAAAGCCAAATGTATATAAAACATGTTCCTGACTTCTTCTGTTCCTAAATACGGGTTGATACTACTTAAAAACACAGCAATATCATCTGCATTTCGATACCACTGTTTCTCTTTTTCTGCCGCCTTTTTCGTATCTCCTTCTACAGCTGCTGTGACTAATTCCGCCGCTAATACTAGATGCTCCTTCATGAGCTCGGCATATCGATCTGCTATTTGGTCGCCATAAAAAGGGCGTAGGCAATTTCCCATATCCGTAGCATTTCTTAACAGTCTTTCTTGTACAAACTGTAAGTCTGGTAACCCGAAAACGATACTAATGATTGTCATCCTCGTCCAGTTAACATGCTCCATCCAGAGAAGTCGATTCATGCCTTTAAAATCAACTTCAGCCTGACTGATACAACATCTTCCGTAAGTATCCTGCCCCTTATTCAGCATATATCTAACTGGTGCTGTTTCCCCTCCGTGAGAGAAATAATTTAGTGGCCTGACAGGATACAAGGATATTCCACTCCCATTTCGATACACGTTCCTTCACTCTCCTCTATTGATTTACTAGCATACATTCCGGGGTGTTTGTTTTCTTAGTACGCTTTACTAGAAAAACAGAGAAGATTGTTATGAGGTATTGTTTATCGGAATTGTGATTTCTATTGCTTTAAATGAACATATACGGAAATTGCTTGATAACCGCTTCTGCTAATTCGTCTGCCATGTCCATGGCCTCCATCTCCATGTCATCGAAAATGAGTATACTTGCCTCAAAGTCCTTGTTAAACATGCACATCATTCCTTGTTTGATAAACAATAAATGCTCATCGAACATTTCTCGAAATTCTTCTACCGGAATACAGGGGTTTATACGGCTCAGAAACATTGCAATTTTAGCCCCATTATGAAACCATTTCTTTTCAATTTCCGTCGCCTTTTCTACATTCCCTTCAGATGTGGCCTTTATAAGATCCCCCGCTAATGTGATATGTTCTGCTAAAAGCTGACTGTACATCTGTGCCGCTTTCTGTCCATAGTAGGGTTCTAATACATACCCCATATCTGTTGTATTTTGAAGGAGACGCGCCACAACAACACTGGCATCCGGTGACTTGAACACCAAGCTACTAACAGCTGCCCGTGTCCATGCAACATGCTCTCCCCACAAACGCCGCATTATACTTTTCCACTCGGCATTCGCTTTACTTACACAATTGACCAACTCTATCAAACACGGTTGCATTGGATAACAATATAAATACATTCTTCCCCAATAAGGATTCACTTCACCTTCACTCCCAAAACGTCCATAAGTCTACACATCATAACTTATTCAAATTAGTATAGTTATGTAGCGGCACAAAAGTAGTTAATGACGAAAAAAAACGACTTCGCGGCACAAAAAGTGCTTTGAAGTCGGTCTTTGTATGTTTACTTAGAACGGTGCTCAGGTGTCTATTATTGAATCACATAGCGTTTTTAATAATTTCCATAACCTCTTGTAATTTAGGTTTACGTGGATTCGTTGCTGCTGTAGCATCTTTCATCGCATTTGTAGCTAAAGTTTCGATATCTTCTTCTTTAGCTCCTAGCTCTGCGAAACCACTTGGAATGCCTAGATCTTTAGCCATTTGTTCGATTTTCGCAATACCTTTTTCAGCTGCTTCGCGAGTGCTTAATCCATCTACATTTTCACCTAAAGCCGCTGCGATGTCTGCAAAGCGCTCTTCTCTTGCGATCAAGTTGAATTTACATACATGTGGAAGTAGAATTGCATTACATACTCCGTGTGGATAGTTATAGAATCCACCGAATTGGTGAGCAATCGCATGCACATAACCTAGTGAAGCATTGTTAAATGCCATACCCGCTAGTGATTGTGCAAATACCATTTGTTCACGAGCTTCAATATCTTGTCCGTTTGCTACTGCTTTTGGCAGATATTTTGGAATGATTTTGATTGCTTGGATAGCAAGTGCATCTGTAATTGGTGTTGCTGCTGTTGAAACATATGCTTCAATCGCGTGAGTCAACGCATCTAAACCAGTTGCTGCTGTCAATGCAGGTGGCATACCAATCATTAATTCTGGATCATTGATCGATAGTGCTGGCGTGACATGTTTGTCAACAATCGCCATTTTTACTTTGCGCGCTGAGTCTGTAATAATCGTAAATTTAGTAACTTCACTGCCTGTTCCAGCTGTTGTGTTGATTGCAATTAGAGGAACCATCGGCTTCTCAGATACATCTACACCTTCATAATCGTGGATTTTTCCGCCGTTAGCAGCGACAATTCCAATCCCTTTACCAGCGTCGTGAGAGCTTCCGCCGCCAAGCGTAACGATACTATCACAGTTTTCAGCTTTATAAGCTTCAAGTCCTTCTTCAACGTTTTTGTCCGTAGGATTCGGCTCCGCTTTTGGGAAAATCGAAACTTCTACGCCTGCTTGGCGAATAATGCTTGCAATGTTTTCCGAAATCCCCAAACCGTGCAAACCAGCATCTGTCACTAATAATGTTTTCTTAGCACCAAGGCCTGCAAGGCGAGTTCCCACTTCATTAACCGATCCTGCTCCGAATAAGTTTACGGATGGCATATAGAACGCACTTTGTTTGTTTGTCATACAAAACACTCCATTCATTTTTTTAGAAAAACTTTAACTTCCGGAAATTATTATACAACCCACATATCTCGTACTCAAAGTATATGCTTTTTCATTTATTCCCCCACTTCATCATTATTGAATACTCACCGTATACTTCGCCGAAACTAAACTTCTTATGTATGTTTACATAAGAAAAAATTACTTTTTGATTCCAAGACATAGAGGTTATGTTAACTAATGATGAATAATAACTGGACTGGCTAGTTCCAAGTCGAAAAGACGTACAGAACGAGAACATTCTGTACGCCTCTTATCAACAATTTGAGCAATCTCAGTCATTGCACTTTATGCTTGCAGTATCGCCGTTTACTGGATTATACATCCAACCCGTTCCACAATCGTTTCAATTTCTTGCGGATTTTTCAACAAGTCATACTCGTTAATATTCAGTCGAAGCACAGGACAAGCATCGAACGACTGAATCCACTTCTCATAGCGTTCATGCGTCTCTTCCCAATATGAAATGGGCGTCTGCTGTTCCATTTGGCGACCACGTTCTTGAATACGCGCAACGATATCATCCAGCGAACCATCCAAGTAAATCAGTAAATGTGGATGTGGAAAGTATGGCGTCATGACCATCGCTTCAAACAAATTTGTATACGTCTCATAATCGACTGGATCCATCGTTCCTTTTTCCTGATGCATCTTCGCAAAAATCCCCGTATCCTCATAAATCGAACGGTCTTGGATAAACCCGCCACCATTTTCAAAGATGCGCTTCTGCTCCTTAAAACGTTCGGCTAAAAAATAAATTTGTAAATGGAAACTCCACTTTTTAAAGTCATCGTAAAAACGATCCAGGTACGGATTCTGATCCACATTTTCAAAGGATGTCCGAAAATCTAATGCATCTGCAAGCGCCTGTGTCATCGTTGACTTTCCAACACCGACTGTCCCTGCAATTGTAATGACCGCATTAGCCGGAATGCCATATTTCTCACGTAAATTCATTCAAAGTGCCCCTTTTCGCAACGTCGCATCGATTGTATCTATTATAAATTTCATGTCATCGGCATTGTTCACAAAGTCCAGCTCATCCCCATTAAACCGCAGCACGGTAATCTCGGGATGTGCCGTCTCAAAATATGCGATGAAAGTATCGTAGTCATCCGCAAGCTGCTGCAAATAAGCGGGGTCCATGTTTTTTTCAAATGTGCGCCCACGTACAGCAATGCGCTTCATAAGCGTATCGAGGCTCGCATGCAAATACACGATGACATTCGGTACAGGCATATCCTTCGTTAAAATCTGATAAATCGCTTCGTATTTTGCATACTCAATCGAACTCAATGTCCGTTTTGCAAAAATTAGGTTCTTAAAAATATGATAGTCTGCAACAACTGATTTTTGCGCAACGATTGCTTGTATATCACTCAGTTGCTTATACCGATTACAGAGAAAAAACATTTCGGTCTGGAAGCTCCATTCCTCGATGTTATCGTAAAATTTATTTAAAAATGGATTTTCATCCACAATTTCTTTTAGCTGATGAAATTGCAGCTTGTCTGCGATGACATTGGATAGTGATGTTTTTCCAACGCCAATCGGACCTTCAACTGCAATAAATGGAATAGACATCCGAAATCCTCCTTCATGTTGCACATAACTAATGCTCTTTATTTTATCATACAAGAAAATTGAAAAATAGCGTGTACACAGCATCATTCCAGCCTAAATGGTACACTATTTGCAAGGAGCGATGATCATGGATCTATTTGAAAAAGACCAATACTATATGCGGTTAGCAATAGATGAAGCGATGAAGGCGCAAACGCTTGGCGAGGTACCGATTGGTGCAATTATTGTCCGTAACGACCAAGTCATTGCACGTGCGCATAATTTACGTGAAACAACACAAAATGCCGTCACACACGCGGAGCTATCTGCGATTCAAGATGCTTGCCAGGAAATCGGTAGCTGGCGGCTCGAAGATACAACTTTATACGTCACACTTGAACCATGCCCGATGTGTGCAGGTGCCATTTTACAATCTAGAATTCCACGCGTCATCTACGCCGCCCGCGATCCAAAAGGCGGTTGTGTCGACACATTGTATCGTCTATTGAATGATCCGCGCTTCAATCATGAATGCGATGTTGTGGAAGGCGTATTAGCCGATGAATGTGGAGAGATGCTGACAGCATTTTTTAGAGCGATTCGTGAACGCAAAAAACAAGCAAAAAAAGAGGCTGCGCAACAAGTCGAATGACTTTCGCGCATGCCACGGGCCTACAGGATATAGGTCATGCAGTCGTTGAGGCCGGCACGATGCCGGTCATGCGGTCAGTGCGACAGGATGTCGCGGGCTTAGACTGCGTTCCTTATTACTTCGTAATAACTTCTTTTCCACCCATATATGGACGCAACACTTCTGGAACAACAACTGAGCCGTCTTCCTGCTGGTAATTTTCAAGGATTGCCGCCACTGTACGACCAACCGCAAGACCACTACCATTCAATGTATGCACATACTCAGGCTTCGCGCCCGCTTCACGACGGAAACGGATATGCGCACGACGCGCTTGAAAGTCCTCAAAGTTTGAACAAGATGAAATTTCACGGTAAACTTCCTGCGTTGGAATCCACACTTCAAGGTCATACTTTTTAGCAGCCGTAAAGCCAAGATCTGCCGTACACATTTTCAACTTACGGTATGGAAGGTTCAGTAATTGCAATACTTTCTCCGCATGCCCTGTCAATTTCTCTAACTCGTCATAAGAATCTTCTGGTTTAACAAATCGAACAAGCTCTACTTTGTTAAACTGATGCTGACGGATCAACCCACGTGTATCACGCCCCGCAGATCCTGCCTCTGAACGGAAGTTCGTGCTGTACGCAGCAAATGCAGCTGGAAGTTGCGTAGCATCTAAGATTTCATCACGGTAGAAGTTTGTCACCGGAACTTCAGATGTTGGGATCATGAAATAATCTTCTTTCTCAAGCAAAAATGCATCTTCCTCAAATTTCGGAAGCTGACCTGTACCCGTCAAGCTCGCACGGTTTACCATATACGGAGGCAACATTTCTTCGTAGCCATGCTCATCCTGATGCAAATCCATCATAAAGTTAATCAATGCACGCTCCAAACGAGCACCTAGTCCACGGTAAAACACAAAACGGCTTCCCGTTACTTTCGCAGCACGCTCAAAATCAAGCAAGTTTAAATCTGTCCCAAGTTCCCAATGAGGCTTCGGTTCAAAGTCAAATGTAGGAATCTCTCCCCAAGTACCGACTTCCACGTTGTCGTCCTCGCTATCGCCAACAGGAACACTGTCGTGCGGGATATTCGGAATACGCATCATAATGTACTGAAGCTGTTCTTCCACTTGGTTAAGCTCTTCATCAATTTTTTTGATGTCTTCTCCAACTGTACGCATACGTGCAATGACTTCATCAGCATTCTCTTTATTGCGCTTCATTTCCGCAACTTTTTGAGACACTTCGTTACGTTCCGCTTTCAACATTTCTACTTTCGCAATCAATTCTCTGCGTTTCTCATCGAGATCACCGAATTTATCTAACTCTGAAATGTCTTCCCCGCGTTTCGCAAGTTTTTCTTTTACTTCATCAAAATTGGCACGAACTTTTTTAATATCTAACATAGCTAATTCCTCCTTAAATTTTAGAAGTCAGGGACAAATCGGCATTAAAAAAAGCCCTCAAATCCCCCATAAAGGGACGAGAACTACCCGCGTTGCCACCCAAATTGACCGGACATGTCTCGTCCAATCCACTCCATTGAAATAACGGCTCAAGCACCGGCACAGGCTTACTTAAAAGTTCAACCCGGCTACTCAGGGACGGATTCGTAAGTGTTTTTACCGACTCACACCACCCGCCGGCTCTCTTCAAAAAACATGCTCACTACTACTTCCCATCATCGTCTCGTGTTTGCAATTACAAATACTGTACTACATGCACAGCATTTTAGCAAGTCATGTATCCGCTTTCACCTTTCAATATCCAAGCATTCCTGCAACCTGTTCAAAATACGCACGTTCATGCGGGACAAAATCAGCCAACGTAATGACCGTAGCCGTTCTATCGGCAATATTCGCACACGGTACAGCCGTAATTTCCCGCAAAAAAAGTGCCGCCAATGCTTGACGTTCTACAATATGAATACTTGCCACTTCCTCTTGTTGCAGTGAAAATGCACTCGGTGCAAAAGATGATTCGTATAAAAAGACGTTCGCAAATTCCCGATCAAGGAAACCCGGTAATTCAATCGTATCTTGCACAACACCCTTCGAGGATAACTGTGACAACGCCACCGCTAAACCAAGCTCCTCCTCTATTTCCCGAATACCATCGGCAACTGTTTCCGTCGCAAGAATATGCCCCGCAGCCGTAATGTCAAATAAATTCGGGAAATCTTTCTTCGTGGTACTTCTTTTTTGAATATAGACAAATTGCTCATCTACTAACCAACAATGGAAGGTTTCATGCCATAGACCCTCTCGATGAACTATAGCCCGGCTTTCATCTTTCAAATATGTATAACTGTCATCAAAGACTTTTAATCGTTCCATTTCGCTCACCTCATTTCTAGTATACAAAAAAGCGAAGGATTATTCCCTCGCTTTCAACTCAATTCATTACCAACCACGTTCCTGCATACGCTCGCCCGCCGCTAAGCCCGCAATTTCCAACCCTTTCATCGGTGCACCTAGATCTTTAGACAATGCACCAATGAGTTTATAATCTTTGAAGTTTTGTGTTGCGAGCACAATCGCACGTGCAAACTGCTCAGGGTTTTCTGATTTGAAGATGCCTGATCCGACGAACACACCATCCGCACCAAGTTCCATCATCAATGCAGCATCTGCTGGTGTTGCGACGCCGCCCGCTGCGTAATTCGTTACAGGTAGACGACCATGCTTCTTAATCGCTAACAAAATCTCATACGGCGCACCAAGGTCACGTGCTTCCGTCATAATTTCATCTTCATTCATATGAACAATTCTGTTGACCTGTGCATTTACTTTGCGCAGGTGGCGTACCGCCTCAACGATATTGCCTGTCCCCGGTTCGCCTTTCGTACGCAGCATTTTTGCCCCTTCCCCAAGGCGACGTGCGGCTTCCCCAAGATCACGTGCTCCACATACAAATGGCACATTGTATTCACTCTTCAGCAAGTGGTATTCCTCATCCGCTGGTGTCAGTACTTCACTTTCATCAATATAATCAACACCCAAAGCTTCCAACACTCGCGCTTCAGAAATATGACCAATCCGCGCCTTCGCCATCACCGGAATCGATACGGCTCCCTGTACTTCCTCGATAATACGTGGGTCAGCCATGCGCGCAACACCGCCTGCCGCTCGAATATCTGAAGGTACACGCTCAAGTGCCATAACTGCAATCGCGCCTGCCGCCTCCGCTATTTTCGCCTGCTCTGCATTAATAACATCCATAATTACGCCGCCATATTGAAAGTTCATTTTTTCTTCCCCCTTTTCTTATTGTTCAGTATAATAGATTATGACCTTATTAAAATACTCAGTTACAAACAATATGAAGGGGTCAGTTGGAGGCGTTCACATGGAAATGCTGTTGATTCAATTAGAAAAACATACAGAAACACCCTTATACGAACAAATTTATGAACAAATTCAGCGTGATATCACGAGCGGTAAATTACCCGTCGGCATGAAACTACCTTCTAAACGCAAATTAGGCGAATTTCTGAATGTAAGTCAAACAACGATTGAGCTTGCTTATGCGCAGCTCACAGCAGAAGGATTCATTTCATCCCAACCACGAAAAGGCTATTATGTGCAGGCGATTGAAGAGCTTGCCTATGTACAACCCGTGGCACTCACAATCAAACCTAGCCAGTGGACAAAAACGGATGCTGCCATCGATTTTTCACCAGGTAAAATCGACACAGAATCCTTTCCATTTACTCAATGGCGCAAGTACGCCAAGGAGGTCATAGACGAGTCATCCCAAAACCTACTGCTCCTTGGTCATCCTCATGGTGATTATGAGCTACGCCAAGAAATTGCACGCTATTTGTATCATTCACGTGGGGTCGACTGTACACCCGAGCAAATTATCGTCGGATCAGGGACAGAACAGCTGATGCCGCTCGTCATTCGAATTTTAGGCATAGAAGCAACGTACGCCATCGAAGATCCCGGCTATCCACTTACGCATCATGTTTTCTTTCATAATGATCGAAAAGCAATCCCCATCGCAGTTGATGAAGAAGGGATGGATGTACACGCCCTACATCGCGCAGGTGCGACGGTAGCCTACGTAACACCCTCTCATCAGTTCCCAACCGGTACAGTACTATCTGCGGCACGCAGGACTGCTTTATTGAACTGGGCTTCGGCACAAGACAATCATTTTATCATCGAAGACGATTACGATAGTGAGTTTCGCTATACGGGGCGTCCCATTCCCTCCTTACAAGGGATGGATAAAGGTGGAAATGTTATCTACCTAAGTACATTTTCCAAGTCGCTAATGCCTTCGCTGCGCATTGCTTATATGGTGCTGCCCCCCGTATTGCTCGACAGATATGAAAAAGCGTTCATCCACTATGCTGCGACGGTGCCGAGGCTCGATCAACATATTCTGGCCCGCTTCATGGCAGATGGTCATTTTTCACGCCACCTCAATCGCATGCGGAAAATTTATCGTCGCAAATTACAAATACTCACCGAGGCACTTACTGCTTACGCACCACATCTATCATTTTCTGGCGACGAGGCGGGGATGCATATTATGATTACCGTTCACACCGACATTCCAGAAGAAGTGCTAACCGAAGTTGCAAGGACTTCAGATATCCGTGTCTATGGCTTAAACGACTATCGGACAGCCCCTGTAATCGGTGTCCCCTCATTTCTCCTTGGCTTTGGTGGACTAGCTACAGATGACATCAGAAATGCTGTTGACAGTCTTATGCATGCTTGGTCTATCAACAAAAGTGCTGGAGTCTAGACGATAAAAAAGGCGACGAATCCAATTAAGGATTCATCGCCTTCATTTTTAATTAAACAAACCTTTAACAAAGCTTGTTGCACCATTCCAAACGTTTGCAAAGAAACTACCGATTGCACTCATCGTCAGTGAGAACCAACCTGCTTTCTCAACAGCAACCTTCGTCACCACTTCAGCACCCAGATTGTCAGAATCGATAAATCCATAATCCGTCCCTTCCGTTTTCACAAGGTTGACATGGCCAACGACTGTCTCTTTTTTAAACGGTGCGAGCAGCGCACCATCTTTTAGTTTTGACTCATCAATAACCAGTTCAGGAACATACAAATCTTTCTCGCTCGTCTTCACCATCATGCGAATTGGTTCTTTCACTTCGATGGCAACCGCTTTCTCTTTTCCTTTAACGACATCAAGTTCTTTTTGCTTTGCAAATTGATAACCCGCAGGAACAAATTCCACTTCTGAGAATTGACTAAAACCATAATCGAACAAAGCACGCGTTGCATCGAATCGCGCTTTATAGGAACCCTCACCTTTTGCATCGACTGCCTTCATGACTACCGAAATGAGTCGTTTACCATCACGTGTCGCCGTCCCTGTAAAGCAATGCCCTGCAAAATTAGTTGTACCTGTTTTCAGGCCGTCAACACCAGTATACTCATAGACAAATCCTGGAAGCATGAAGTTCCAGTTATCCATCTTAATTGCATCTGGTGTGCCTTCACGGAAGGTTTTGGAATTAATCTTTGTCGTTTCCAACACTTCCGGGTAATCATTCAGCAAATGATAGGCAAGTTTTGCAACCGACTTCGCTGGCATGACGTTTTCATCATCAACGCCTGTCCCTTGCGCATGCATCCCCTGTAAATCACTATTGTTCAACCCTGTTGAATTGACGAATTTATAATCTTCCAAGCCCAGCTCTTTGGCTTTCGCATCCATGAGCTTCAAAAACTCAGTCTCAGTTCCGGCAATGGTCTCAGCAATAGCAATTGTCGCTGCATTTGCCGAGTAAATAGCCAATGCCTCGTAAAGTTCACGAATTGTATACGTACCATCTCTTCGTAGTGGCACATTACTTAAACGTCGATCTTGTGAAATCGCATATGTATAGTCATTCACTTTATATTGTTGATCCCAGCTAATCTTCCCTTCCTCAATCGCTTCGAAAAGAAGATACTCAGTCATCATCTTTGTCATACTCGCAATGCCCAATGGCGTATCTGCATTTTCTTCATACAAAATCTTTCCACTATCTGCATCAATTAAAATCGCACCATCGACATGAATACCAAGTGTTGTGTCCGCATATGCAGGTGCTGTGCCAAGTGTCGTCAACAACAGTAGTGGCATCAGCAACATGGCCACCCATTTTCTCATTTCCCGTTTCACTATATTACCTCCGTCATTACTGTTTCTAAAAATCATTTTATCATAGTTCTATTACTACATGGGAACTAAACAGAAAAAGCACCTTTCCGCTCATATGTAGACGCAGGAAAGGTGCTGAAGTTCCTTCATTCCAACTCCAAGTTCAGGAAAAATCGACTCCCGATATGAAATCTCTTATGAAAGTGTATAGTTTGGTGCTTCTTTTGTAATCTGTACTTGGTGTGGGTGACTTTCACGAAGCCCTGCACCTGTCATACGTACAAACTGTGCCTTTTCACGTAGGTCATGTAAATCCTTCGTTCCACAGTAGCCCATACCTGCACGAACACCACCGATTAACTGATGGATTGTATCCGCAAGTGGACCTTTGTATGGCATACGACCTTCAATACCCTCAGGTACGAGTTTCTTCGCATCGTCTTGGAAATAACGGTCTTTCGATCCGCGTTCCATTGCAGCAACTGACCCCATACCACGGTATACTTTGAAACGACGTCCTTGGAAGATTTCTGTTTCCCCGGGACTTTCCGTCGTACCCGCAAGAAGGCTTCCTAGCATAACAACATGTCCACCCGCAGCAAGAGCTTTGACGATATCTCCAGAGAACTTGATGCCTCCATCTGCAATAATCGTTTTACCATGCTTACGCGCTTCTGTCGCACACTCATAGATAGCTGTAATCTGTGGAACACCAACACCTGCAACAACGCGTGTTGTACAAATCGAACCAGGACCGATACCAACCTTAACAACATCAGCACCCGCTTCATAAAGCGCACGTGCACCTTCAGCTGTTGCAATGTTTCCAGCGATGATATCAAGATCAGGATATTGTCTTCTAATGTCAGCAACCGTATCTAACACACCTTTTGAGTGGCCGTGCGCCGTATCAATAACGATAACATCGACTTCTGCTTTCACTAGCTTCTCAATGCGTACCATCGTATCAGATGTTACACCAACAGCTGCTCCAACAAGTAGACGTCCTTGCTGATCCTTCGCAGCCTTTGGAAACTCAATCACTTTCTCAATATCCTTAATCGTGATTAATCCTTTCAAAATGCCAGCCTCATCAACAATTGGAAGCTTCTCGATTTTATATTTCTGCAAAATCTTTTCAGCATCCTCGAGTGTAGTACCAACTGGTGCCGTCACAAGATTTTCTTTCGTCATGACATCATCAATGATTAAAGAGTAATCTTGGATAAAACGAAGATCACGGTTTGTCAGAATCCCAACAAGCTTCAGCTCTTCCGTGTTATTCACAATTGGAACACCAGAAATACGGTATTTCCCCATCAAATGCTCAGCATCGAAAACTTGATGTTCAGGCGTAAGATAAAACGGGTTTGTAATAACACCGTTTTCGGAACGTTTAACAGTCACAACTAGTTCAGCCTGTTCCTCAATACTCATGTTCTTATGAATGATACCTAGCCCACCTTGACGTGCCATTGCAATTGCCATCTTCGACTCCGTAACGGTATCCATTCCAGCACTAATAACAGGGATGTTTAACTTGATCTTGTCTGTCAGATTAACAGAAAGTGACACATCTTTAGGTAATACTTCAGAAGGTCCCGGTACAAGCAACACATCATCGAACGTAAGTCCTTCACGCGCAAACTTTGATTCCCACATTCATTACGCCTCCTAATTTAACTGTTTTCAGATGAATATTATTAAAAGGTTATCAGCGTAGACAATGACTGTCAAGGTTGCGCCGATAAGAAAAACTATTCCTATTATTCGCTAAACAATTTGATCAATTCGCCGCTGCATTTTTAACGGTGAAACCTGTGGTGCAATTCGTTCTACAACATTTCCTTCACGATCAATTAGAAACTTTGTGAAGTTCCACTTGATTCCCTCTGTTAATAAACCCTTTTTTTCAGATATAAGAAATGCAAACAACGGTTCAATATCTTTCCCTTTAACATGTACTTTGGCAAACATCGGGAACGTTACACCAAAATTAATTTCACAAAACTCTATCGTCTTATCAATATTTTCAAATTCTTGGTTATTAAAATTACCCGATGGGAATCCAAGTATCACCAAACCTTGATTTTGATATTCTTCATACAATTCTTGGAGTTCTTTGAACTGATTTGTAAATCCGCATTTACTAGCCGTATTCACAATAATTAACGGTTTTCCTTTATATTCGTCCATTAATTGAAGTGTACCATCTGTTCTTCTCACTGAAAACTCGTACAGTGTTTTCATAAATAGTAGCCCCTTTAATTTTGATGCTATTTAAACAATAGGCTGAATTTGAAGTAATTACAAGTATAGATAACTAAAGGACTTAAAAAAGGAGATTTCCATGTATTTAATAGCTGAAACAAGACTACTGCATCGTGATTAAGAGGCTAGAAAAAGCCGGATATCTCTATATATGCTAAGAAAAAGTTCAGATATCTTAAGAATACAGACTTGAAAATGCCACTATAACCGCTTTCGTGCTTAGGGAAGGATACCTTCCAATCTCTGAAATATAACTTGCCCTATCGCATGAGATTTTATATTTTTAAATACAAAAAAGCCACTGCTAATTTAGCAATGACCATGTGCCCGGCGACGTCCTACTCTTGCAGGGGGGAACCCCCAACTACCATCGGCGCTGAAGAGCTTAACTTCCGTGTTCGGGATGGGAACGGGTGTGACCTCTTCGCCTTCGTCACCAGACTATTTTGAGCTTGTTCACTCAAAACTGAATAAAACCAACATTGTGTTGCACAAATCGAGCCAACCGTGCACTTTTTAAATAAGGTTAAGTCCTCGATCGATTAGTATCCGTCAGCTCCACACGTCACCGCGCTTCCACCCCAGACCTATCAACCTCATCTTCTTTGAGGGATCTTACTTACTTGCGTAATGGGAAATCTCATCTCGAGGGGGGCTTCATGCTTAGATGCTTTCAGCATTTATCCCGTCCACACATAGCTACCCAGCGATGCCTTTGGCAAGACAACTGGTACACCAGCGGTGTGTCCATCCCGGTCCTCTCGTACTAAGGACAGCTCCTCTCAAATTTCCTGCGCCCGCGACGGATAGGGACCGAACTGTCTCACGACGTTCTGAACCCAGCTCGCGTACCGCTTTAATGGGCGAACAGCCCAACCCTTGGGACCGACTACAGCCCCAGGATGCGATGAGCCGACATCGAGGTGCCAAACCTCCCCGTCGATGTGGACTCTTGGGGGAGATAAGCCTGTTATCCCCGGGGTAGCTTTTATCCGTTGAGCGATGGCCCTTCCATGCGGAACCACCGGATCACTAAGCCCGTCTTTCGACCCTGCTCGACTTGTAGGTCTCGCAGTCAAGCTCCCTTATGCCTTTGCACTCTACGAATGATGTCCAACCATTCTGAGGGAACCTTTGGGCGCCTCCGTTACTCTTTAGGAGGCGACCGCCCCAGTCAAACTGTCCGCCTGACACTGTCTCCTGCCCCGATAAGGGGCATGGGTTAGAAGTCCAATACATCCAGGGTAGTATCCCACCAACGCCTCCTCCGAAGCTGGCGCTCCGGGCTCTAAGGCTCCTACCTATCCTGTACAGGATGCATCGGAATTCAATATCAGGTTACAGTAAAGCTCCACGGGGTCTTTCCGTCCTGTCGCGGGTAACCTGCATCTTCACAGGTATTATAATTTCACCGAGTCTCTCGTTGAGACAGTGCCCAGATCGTTACGCCTTTCGTGCGGGTCGGAACTTACCCGACAAGGAATTTCGCTACCTTAGGACCGTTATAGTTACGGCCGCCGTTTACTGGGGCTTCAATTCAAAGCTTCGCTTGCGCTGACCTCTCCTCTTAACCTTCCAGCACCGGGCAGGCGTCAGCCCCTATACTTCACCTTGCGGTTTTGCAGAGACCTGTGTTTTTGCTAAACAGTCGCCTGGGCCTATTCACTGCGGCTCTCTCGGGCTTTAACACCCTACCAGAGCACCCCTTCTCCCGAAGTTACGGGGTCATTTTGCCGAGTTCCTTAACGAGAGTTCTCTCGATCACCTTAGGATTCTCTCCTCGCCTACCTGTGTCGGTTTGCGGTACGGGCACCTCCCGCCTCGTTAGAGGCTTTTCTTGGCAGTGTGAAATCAGGGACTCCGGAGACAATTCTCCTCGCCATCACAGCTCAATGTTATAGGAACGGGATTTGCCTCGTTCCACACCTCACTGCTTAGACGCGCATAACCAACAGCGCGCTCACCCTATCCTACTGCGTCCCCCCATTACTCAAACGGCGGGGAGGTGGTACAGGAATATCAACCTGTTATCCATCGTCTACGCCTTTCGGCCTCGACTTAGGTCCCGACTAACCCTGAGCGGACGAGCCTTCCTCAGGAAACCTTGGGCATTCGGTGGAAGGGATTCTCACCCTTCTTTCGCTACTCATACCGGCATTCTCACTTCCAAGCGCTCCACCAGTCCTTACGGTCTAGCTTCAACGCCCTTGGAACGCTCTCCTACCACTGACACCTAAGGTGTCAATCCACAGTTTCGGTGATTCGTTTAGCCCCGGTACATTTTCGGCGCAGCGCCACTCGACCAGTGAGCTATTACGCACTCTTTAAATGATGGCTGCTTCTGAGCCAACATCCTGGTTGTCTGGGCAACGCCACATCCTTTTCCACTTAACGAATACTTGGGGACCTTAACTGGTGGTCTGGGCTGTTTCCCTCTCGACTACGGATCTTATCACCCGCAGTCTGACTCCCAAACATAAATCATCGGCATTCGGAGTTTGTCTGAATTCGGTAACCCGGGATGGGCCCCTAGTCCAAACAGTGCTCTACCTCCGAGATTCTTAACGTTTGAGGCTAGCCCTAAAGCTATTTCGGAGAGAACCAGCTATCTCCAGGTTCGATTGGAATTTCACCGCTACCCACACCTCATCCCCGCATTTTTCAACATACGTGGGTTCGGGCCTCCAGTAAGTGTTACCTTACCTTCACCCTGGACATGGGTAGATCACCTGGTTTCGGGTCTACGACCCCATACTCATTCGCCCTATTCAGACTCGCTTTCGCTGCGGCTCCGCATTCACTGCTTAACCTTGCATGGAATCGTAACTCGCCGGTTCATTCTACAAAAGGCACGCCATCACCCATTAACGGGCTCTGACAACTTGTAGGCACACGGTTTCAGGATCTATTTCACTCCCCTTCCGGGGTGCTTTTCACCTTTCCCTCACGGTACTGGTTCACTATCGGTCACTAGGGAGTATTTAGCCTTGGGAGATGGTCCTCCCGGATTCCGACGGAATTTCACGTGTTCCGCCGTACTCAGGATACACTCTGGAGAGAATGGACTTTCGACTACGGGGCTTTTACCCGCTACGGCGGACCTTTCCAGGTCGCTTCGCCTAATCCATTCCTTTGTAACTCCGTGTAGAGTGTCCTACAACCCCAGGAAGCAAGCTTCCTGGTTTGGGCTCTTCCCGTTTCGCTCGCCGCTACTCAGGGAATCGATGTTTCTTTCTCTTCCTCCGGATACTTAGATGTTTCAGTTCTCCGGGTCTGCCTCGTTTACGCTATGTATTCACGTAAACGTACTACCCCATTATGGGCAGTGGGTTTCCCCATTCGGAAATCTCCGGATCAAAGCTTACTTACAGCTCCCCGGAGCATATCGGTGTTAGTGCCGTCCTTCTTAGGCTCCTAGTGCCAAGGCATCCGCCGTGCGCCCTTTCTAACTTAACCTTTCGGCTTCAACAGCCATTTGGTGAGTCTTATTTACAGCGATGTAAACAGGGGCTCTTAAAAAGGTATTGCATAAGTAAATTACAATTGTAATCGACTCGGTTGATTCTTGATTTGTTACTTTCAATGTCGTTTTATCCAGTTTTCAATGAACAAGTTTTGAAAAAGATCATCTATAAAGAAAGATGAACCTTCAAAACTGAACGCAAAACGTCAATGGATAGACCAGAGGTCTATTTCCGAAATAATCCTTAGAAAGGAGGTGATCCAGCCGCACCTTCCGATACGGCTACCTTGTTACGACTTCACCCCAATCATCTGTCCCACCTTCGGCGGCTGGCTCCCGTAAGGGTTACCCCACCGACTTCGGGTGTTACAAACTCTCGTGGTGTGACGGGCGGTGTGTACAAGACCCGGGAACGTATTCACCGTGGCATGCTGATCCACGATTACTAGCGATTCCGGCTTCATGGAGGCGAGTTGCAGCCTCCAATCCGAACTGGGAATGATTTTATGGGATTAGCTCCCCCTCGCGGGTTGGCAACCCTCTGTATCATCCATTGTAGCACGTGTGTAGCCCAGGTCATAAGGGGCATGATGATTTGACGTCATCCCCACCTTCCTCCGGTTTGTCACCGGCAGTCACCTTAGAGTGCCCAACTGAATGCTGGCAACTAAGATCAAGGGTTGCGCTCGTTGCGGGACTTAACCCAACATCTCACGACACGAGCTGACGACAACCATGCACCACCTGTCACCGCTGTCCCCGAAGGGAAAGGCATATCTCTACACCGGGCAGCGGGATGTCAAGACCTGGTAAGGTTCTTCGCGTTGCTTCGAATTAAACCACATGCTCCACCGCTTGTGCGGGTCCCCGTCAATTCCTTTGAGTTTCAGCCTTGCGGCCGTACTCCCCAGGCGGAGTGCTTAATGCGTTAGCTGCAGCACTAAGGGGCGGAAACCCCCTAACACTTAGCACTCATCGTTTACGGCGTGGACTACCAGGGTATCTAATCCTGTTTGCTCCCCACGCTTTCGCGCCTCAGCGTCAGTTACAGACCAGAAAGCCGCCTTCGCCACTGGTGTTCCTCCACATCTCTACGCATTTCACCGCTACACGTGGAATTCCGCTTTCCTCTTCTGTACTCAAGTCCCCCAGTTTCCAATGACCCTCCACGGTTGAGCCGTGGGCTTTCACATCAGACTTAAAGGACCGCCTGCGCGCGCTTTACGCCCAATAATTCCGGACAACGCTTGCCACCTACGTATTACCGCGGCTGCTGGCACGTAGTTAGCCGTGGCTTTCTAATAAGGTACCGTCAAGGTACGAGCAGTTACTCTCGTACGTGTTCTTCCCTTACAACAGAGCTTTACGATCCGAAAACCTTCTTCACTCACGCGGCGTTGCTCCATCAGACTTTCGTCCATTGTGGAAGATTCCCTACTGCTGCCTCCCGTAGGAGTCTGGGCCGTGTCTCAGTCCCAGTGTGGCCGATCACCCTCTCAGGTCGGCTACGCATCGTCGCCTTGGTAGGCCATTACCCCACCAACTAGCTAATGCGCCGCGGGCCCATCCTGCAGTGACAGCCGAAACCGTCTTTCAGAGTTTGTCCATGCGGACAAACTGATTATTCGGTATTAGCCCCGGTTTCCCGGAGTTATCCCCATCTGCAGGGCAGGTTGCCCACGTGTTACTCACCCGTCCGCCGCTAACTTCAGGGAGCAAGCTCCCTTCCGTCCGCTCGACTTGCATGTATTAGGCACGCCGCCAGCGTTCGTCCTGAGCCAGGATCAAACTCTCCATAATAGAAGAAAATGATTGCTCATTTCTTGCTGGCATCAATTAAGATGTCAAATTTGAATCCGAAGATTCGTTTGTGTTTCCTTTTGGGAAACGTTTGGCTCCAGTGCCGAAGCACCTTCGCTTTATTTCATTGACGTTTTGCTGTTCAGTTTTCAAGGTTCATGTCATTGCTACTTATCTCAGAAGCAACCTTTATATCATATCAAGTTACGTCCTTCATGTCAACAACTAATTTCAATTTCTTTTTCGTCGTTTCTCTATATTGGAAGCGCAACATTATCTATCATAGCATTTCTTTTTGTATGAGTCAACAATTACTTTTAATTACTTTCTCATCGGTTTCTTTATATCAGAAGTGCAACGTTATTTACTATACCACCTCACTTTATTAAATGCAACCCTATTTTTAAAAGAAGTTTTACATTCCCTCTTTTAAACTTCATTACTTAGGTTAGCACCAGCATAATCCGCTATTCATTCGATAGGGGCTATCCAGAAAGCCTATGCTCACCATCTAATGATGATTTAGCCACTTCACTATGTAAATGGATTCATCTCTGGCTCACCTATTGATTAATAACCTTCTTTTTTAAGTGCGAAGTCTTCTTTCCTAAAAATGATTGCGTCCCGATTTCACAAAGACACCCAAACAGGTCTTCCGAAACATTTCTCTTTACGATATAATCCAATTCCCTACAAGCAAATACCATTCCGTACATCATAACGACCATCGTCATTCCTTCGAAAGCTGCTACATAATTACAAGCACAAATGTCGGCTCAGCGAACAGTGGCATTCATAAGTTAGTTCATCACTAACGATCTGGCTAATTGCTACACATTGCTTTGTCGGACAAGCCAACTCTCGATAGTTAGCCCTAGTACTTTTTTTAAAAAAGGCATATATATTACATTACATTTTGCAGGCTGCTTTATAGAATTATTGAAACACCATTCCAATGTCCTCCTCAATACTATTAATAGCGATTAATTTGGAATAATTAGCAGTATGGTTCTAAATATCTTAGCAAAATGATTGCAATCATTCACTATGTTTGTATAAAAGTAAGCAATCTCAGCTGCATCTCACATTCCACTGAATCAATTTGATGAGAAAAATCTATAGTTTTATATTCTAAAACACAAAAAAGCCATTACCTATTGGTAATGACCATGTGCCCGGCGACGTCCTACTCTCACAGGGGGGAACCCCCAACTACCATCGGCGCTGAAGAGCTTAACTTCCGTGTTCGGGATGGGAACGGGTGTGACCTCTTCGCCTTCGTCACCAGACTATTTTGAGCTTGTTCACTCAAAACTGAATAAAACCAACATTGTATTGCACAAATCGAGCCAACCGTGCGCTTTTTAAATAAGGTTAAGTCCTCGATCGATTAGTATCCGTCAGCTCCACACGTCACCGCGCTTCCACCCCAGACCTATCAACCTCATCTTCTTTGAGGGATCTTACTTACTTGCGTAATGGGAAATCTCATCTCGAGGGGGGCTTCATGCTTAGATGCTTTCAGCATTTATCCCGTCCACACATAGCTACCCAGCGATGCCTTTGGCAAGACAACTGGTACACCAGCGGTGTGTCCATCCCGGTCCTCTCGTACTAAGGACAGCTCCTCTCAAATTTCCTGCGCCCGCGACGGATAGGGACCGAACTGTCTCACGACGTTCTGAACCCAGCTCGCGTACCGCTTTAATGGGCGAACAGCCCAACCCTTGGGACCGACTACAGCCCCAGGATGCGATGAGCCGACATCGAGGTGCCAAACCTCCCCGTCGATGTGGACTCTTGGGGGAGATAAGCCTGTTATCCCCGGGGTAGCTTTTATCCGTTGAGCGATGGCCCTTCCATGCGGAACCACCGGATCACTAAGCCCGTCTTTCGACCCTGCTCGACTTGTAGGTCTCGCAGTCAAGCTCCCTTATGCCTTTGCACTCTACGAATGATGTCCAACCATTCTGAGGGAACCTTTGGGCGCCTCCGTTACTCTTTAGGAGGCGACCGCCCCAGTCAAACTGTCCGCCTGACACTGTCTCCTGCCCCGATAAGGGGCATGGGTTAGAAGTCCAATACATCCAGGGTAGTATCCCACCAACGCCTCCTCCGAAGCTGGCGCTCCGGGCTCTAAGGCTCCTACCTATCCTGTACAGGATGCATCGGAATTCAATATCAGGTTACAGTAAAGCTCCACGGGGTCTTTCCGTCCTGTCGCGGGTAACCTGCATCTTCACAGGTATTATAATTTCACCGAGTCTCTCGTTGAGACAGTGCCCAGATCGTTACGCCTTTCGTGCGGGTCGGAACTTACCCGACAAGGAATTTCGCTACCTTAGGACCGTTATAGTTACGGCCGCCGTTTACTGGGGCTTCAATTCAAAGCTTCGCTTGCGCTGACCTCTCCTCTTAACCTTCCAGCACCGGGCAGGCGTCAGCCCCTATACTTCACCTTGCGGTTTTGCAGAGACCTGTGTTTTTGCTAAACAGTCGCCTGGGCCTATTCACTGCGGCTCTCTCGGGCTTTAACACCCTACCAGAGCACCCCTTCTCCCGAAGTTACGGGGTCATTTTGCCGAGTTCCTTAACGAGAGTTCTCTCGATCACCTTAGGATTCTCTCCTCGCCTACCTGTGTCGGTTTGCGGTACGGGCACCTCCCGCCTCGTTAGAGGCTTTTCTTGGCAGTGTGAAATCAGGGACTCCGGAGACAATTCTCCTCGCCATCACAGCTCAATGTTATAGGAACGGGATTTGCCTCGTTCCACACCTCACTGCTTAGACGCGCATAACCAACAGCGCGCTCACCCTATCCTACTGCGTCCCCCCATTACTCAAACGGCGGGGAGGTGGTACAGGAATATCAACCTGTTATCCATCGTCTACGCCTTTCGGCCTCGACTTAGGTCCCGACTAACCCTGAGCGGACGAGCCTTCCTCAGGAAACCTTGGGCATTCGGTGGAAGGGATTCTCACCCTTCTTTCGCTACTCATACCGGCATTCTCACTTCCAAGCGCTCCACCAGTCCTTACGGTCTAGCTTCAACGCCCTTGGAACGCTCTCCTACCACTGACACCTAAGGTGTCAATCCACAGTTTCGGTGATTCGTTTAGCCCCGGTACATTTTCGGCGCAGCGCCACTCGACCAGTGAGCTATTACGCACTCTTTAAATGATGGCTGCTTCTGAGCCAACATCCTGGTTGTCTGGGCAACGCCACATCCTTTTCCACTTAACGAATACTTGGGGACCTTAACTGGTGGTCTGGGCTGTTTCCCTCTCGACTACGGATCTTATCACCCGCAGTCTGACTCCCAAACATAAATCATCGGCATTCGGAGTTTGTCTGAATTCGGTAACCCGGGATGGGCCCCTAGTCCAAACAGTGCTCTACCTCCGAGATTCTTAACGTTTGAGGCTAGCCCTAAAGCTATTTCGGAGAGAACCAGCTATCTCCAGGTTCGATTGGAATTTCACCGCTACCCACACCTCATCCCCGCATTTTTCAACATACGTGGGTTCGGGCCTCCAGTAAGTGTTACCTTACCTTCACCCTGGACATGGGTAGATCACCTGGTTTCGGGTCTACGACCCCATACTCATTCGCCCTATTCAGACTCGCTTTCGCTGCGGCTCCGCATTCACTGCTTAACCTTGCATGGAATCGTAACTCGCCGGTTCATTCTACAAAAGGCACGCCATCACCCATTAACGGGCTCTGACAACTTGTAGGCACACGGTTTCAGGATCTATTTCACTCCCCTTCCGGGGTGCTTTTCACCTTTCCCTCACGGTACTGGTTCACTATCGGTCACTAGGGAGTATTTAGCCTTGGGAGATGGTCCTCCCGGATTCCGACGGAATTTCACGTGTTCCGCCGTACTCAGGATACACTCTGGAGAGAATGGACTTTCGACTACGGGGCTTTTACCCGCTACGGCGGACCTTTCCAGGTCGCTTCGCCTAATCCATTCCTTTGTAACTCCGTGTAGAGTGTCCTACAACCCCAGGAAGCAAGCTTCCTGGTTTGGGCTCTTCCCGTTTCGCTCGCCGCTACTCAGGGAATCGATGTTTCTTTCTCTTCCTCCGGATACTTAGATGTTTCAGTTCTCCGGGTCTGCCTCGTTTACGCTATGTATTCACGTAAACGTACTACCCCATTATGGGCAGTGGGTTTCCCCATTCGGAAATCTCCGGATCAAAGCTTACTTACAGCTCCCCGGAGCATATCGGTGTTAGTGCCGTCCTTCTTAGGCTCCTAGTGCCAAGGCATCCGCCGTGCGCCCTTTCTAACTTAACCTTTCGGCTTCAACAGCCATTTGGTGAGTCTTATTTACAGCGATGTAAACAGGGGCTCTTAAAAAGGTATTGCATAAGTAAATTACAATTGTAATCGACTCGGTTGATTCTTGATTTGTTACTTTCAATGTCGTTTTATCCAGTTTTCAATGAACAAGTTTTGAAAAAGATCATCTATAAAGAAAGATGAACCTTCAAAACTGAACGCAAAACGTCAATGGATAGACCAGAGGTCTATTTCCGAAATAATCCTTAGAAAGGAGGTGATCCAGCCGCACCTTCCGATACGGCTACCTTGTTACGACTTCACCCCAATCATCTGTCCCACCTTCGGCGGCTGGCTCCCGTAAGGGTTACCCCACCGACTTCGGGTGTTACAAACTCTCGTGGTGTGACGGGCGGTGTGTACAAGACCCGGGAACGTATTCACCGTGGCATGCTGATCCACGATTACTAGCGATTCCGGCTTCATGGAGGCGAGTTGCAGCCTCCAATCCGAACTGGGAATGATTTTATGGGATTAGCTCCCCCTCGCGGGTTGGCAACCCTCTGTATCATCCATTGTAGCACGTGTGTAGCCCAGGTCATAAGGGGCATGATGATTTGACGTCATCCCCACCTTCCTCCGGTTTGTCACCGGCAGTCACCTTAGAGTGCCCAACTGAATGCTGGCAACTAAGATCAAGGGTTGCGCTCGTTGCGGGACTTAACCCAACATCTCACGACACGAGCTGACGACAACCATGCACCACCTGTCACCGCTGTCCCCGAAGGGAAAGGCATATCTCTACACCGGGCAGCGGGATGTCAAGACCTGGTAAGGTTCTTCGCGTTGCTTCGAATTAAACCACATGCTCCACCGCTTGTGCGGGTCCCCGTCAATTCCTTTGAGTTTCAGCCTTGCGGCCGTACTCCCCAGGCGGAGTGCTTAATGCGTTAGCTGCAGCACTAAGGGGCGGAAACCCCCTAACACTTAGCACTCATCGTTTACGGCGTGGACTACCAGGGTATCTAATCCTGTTTGCTCCCCACGCTTTCGCGCCTCAGCGTCAGTTACAGACCAGAAAGCCGCCTTCGCCACTGGTGTTCCTCCACATCTCTACGCATTTCACCGCTACACGTGGAATTCCGCTTTCCTCTTCTGTACTCAAGTCCCCCAGTTTCCAATGACCCTCCACGGTTGAGCCGTGGGCTTTCACATCAGACTTAAAGGACCGCCTGCGCGCGCTTTACGCCCAATAATTCCGGACAACGCTTGCCACCTACGTATTACCGCGGCTGCTGGCACGTAGTTAGCCGTGGCTTTCTAATAAGGTACCGTCAAGGTACGAGCAGTTACTCTCGTACGTGTTCTTCCCTTACAACAGAGCTTTACGATCCGAAAACCTTCTTCACTCACGCGGCGTTGCTCCATCAGACTTTCGTCCATTGTGGAAGATTCCCTACTGCTGCCTCCCGTAGGAGTCTGGGCCGTGTCTCAGTCCCAGTGTGGCCGATCACCCTCTCAGGTCGGCTACGCATCGTCGCCTTGGTAGGCCATTACCCCACCAACTAGCTAATGCGCCGCGGGCCCATCCTGCAGTGACAGCCGAAACCGTCTTTCAGAGTTTGTCCATGCGGACAAACTGATTATTCGGTATTAGCCCCGGTTTCCCGGAGTTATCCCCATCTGCAGGGCAGGTTGCCCACGTGTTACTCACCCGTCCGCCGCTAACTTCAGGGAGCAAGCTCCCTTCCGTCCGCTCGACTTGCATGTATTAGGCACGCCGCCAGCGTTCGTCCTGAGCCAGGATCAAACTCTCCATAATAGAAGAAAATGATTGCTCATTTCTTGCTGGCATCAATTAAGATGTCAAATTTGAATCCGAAGATTCGTTTGTGTTTCCTTTTGGGAAACGTTTGGCTCCAGTGCCGAAGCACCTTTGCTTTATTTCATTGACGTTTTGCTGTTCAGTTTTCAAGGTTCATGTCGTTGCTGCTTATCTCAGAAGCAACCTTTATATCATATCAAGTTACGTCCTTCATGTCAACAACTAATTTCAATTTCTTTTTCGTTGTTTCTTTCTATCAGAAGTGCAACGTTTATTACTATACCATCATAGTTTATTGAATGCAATACTATTTTCAATAAAAGTTTTAATCCATATAGATTCTAAACAAAAACTGCTAAACAATAGCTGTTTAAGCACTGTCGTTTAGCAGCTATCTATCAGATGCTCTTACATTATAAGATTCTCTCTATCGCAAGATCGCGGTTGATTGCTAAATCAATTAGAGTACCATCACCGAGTCTTTTTATAATCGGGCGCAGCCTCGTATCACGATGAATGAACATAATCTCCCCAGCCACACCATTCGTTAGCTCGACCTTCATGCCAATTGAAAGATTATCTACTAAATCATGTAGTGCTTGGACAACTTTTATGTCGAACTTGCCAAACTTCTCTTCTTTAATCATTTCAATTACCTTATATGGAGATTCTTTTGATCGGTGAACGCGCTCAGACGTCATCGCATGAAAAACATCGGCGACCGCGAGTATTTGTGAAAAGATTGAAATCTCCTCCGCCTTATTGCCACGTGGATAACCACTACCATCTATGCGCTCGTGATGTTGGAAGATAGCTAGCTTCATTTCTGTACGTAGTAGAGGAGTGTCTTGAATCATCTGGTAACTATAGATGGTATGTTTTTTCACTTCATTAAATTCTTCCTTCGTCAAGAAGGCAGCTTTTTCTGTAAGCTTCAAACTAATTTTAGCCATTCCACAATCAGCTAGAGTACCAGCAAGTCCAATTTGCAATGTCTGCCCTTTCGGGAAACCCATCTGTTCGCTAATCGCAGATGCCAACAAGCCAACAGCAATGGAGTGATGATAAATATAATCTTTTGTATTTGAAAAGTTATTAAGAACCTTCAATACTTCTTTTTGCTCCATGAATGTCTCGATAAGTGGAATGACAATGCCTCGAACTGTTGCTATGTCTGGACGTGTCCCTGCTTGCCAGCTACTAAATTCTTTTTTGTAGTTTTGAACTGCCTTTTGATAACGCACTTGCAAATCCGCCTCTTCCATAGGAATCGATGCTAAAACAGCATTTGGATCTACAGGGCTTTCTGTATCAATAACATGTAAGTCTTCCTTTTTGACGACAACTCGTTCCTCTACTTTTACTGTCCTTACGCCGAAAGCATATAAAACCTCAAAGTGTTCAGATGAAAGTTCGGTATCTTTTCGAATAATAGGATAGTTAGTATTGGCAAATACATCTTCTTTTAAAGTGATACCTGGGCGCAAATCACTTACTTTTATATACATTTCCGTCATCATTATTCCCTACTTTCAGCCTCTAGTACTTTCTATCATACGCTAACTATTTGAAATACACGATAAATAAAAAGGAGTCATCGGAATAGCAACTTCGCTACTCCAATAACTCCACTTATATTCATTCGTCTAGTTCTTGTTCTTCGTTAGGTAGTGTTGTTGTCGTTCCTTCACTATCCATAAATTCTTCGACTTCTTCGTCCTTTGCAACTTTAGCGACAGTAGCAACTAATTCATCATCCCCAAGACGGATCAGACGGACCCCTTGCGTACTTCGCCCAATGATTGAGATATCATCAATATCCATGCGGATTAAAATACCATGAATCGTAATCAACATAAGGTCTTCTGTACCATTTACAGTCTTCATCGCAACGAGTAACCCATTCCGATCTGTCACATGCAATGTTTTCAAACCATAACCACCACGAGTTTGAATACGGTATTCTTCTTCAGAAGTTCGCTTTCCGAAGCCTTTCTCAGTTACGACAAGAATTTCGTCGCCTTCGTGTACTGTATCCATACCAATTGCAATATCGCCTTCACGTAACCGTATACCACGGACTCCGCCCGCTATACGACTCATTGAACGTATATCTTGTTCATTGAATTTGATCAACATGCCGTCTTTGGTTCCGATGACGATATTATTATCACCGTTCGTCATTTTGACTTCGATAAGTTCGTCATCGCCCCGTAACGTCAGTGCAATCAAACCATTTGAACGGATATTAGCAAAGTCTTTGATAGGCGTACGTTTCACAATACCATCCCGTGTAGCGAAGAATAAGTATTTGTCTTCCTCAAATTCCGCCACTGGAATCATAGCCGTTACTTTCTCGTCTTTGTCTACGCCTAATAAGTTAATGATCGGTAATCCTTTGGCAGTCCGGCTAAATTCAGGTACTTGATAGCCTTTCGTGCGGAATACTCTCCCTTTGCTTGTGAAGAATAGAATTGTATCATGCGTGGACGTATTCAACAGATGTTCAACAAAGTCATCGTCATTCGTCCCCATACCTTGAATTCCACGACCGCCACGACGTTGGCTGCGGTATGTACTCGCAGGTAGACGCTTAATGTAACCGTTATGTGTAACAGTCAACACTGAGTTCTCAACAGGGATTAAGTCTTCATCCTCAATCATTTCGGCACCGCCTGAAGTGATCTCAGTTCTCCGTTTGTCTTCAAAACGTGTCTTCACCTCAAGCAATTCCTCACGAATAATGTCGAGTAACTTCTCTTCATCTGCAAGAATCGCACGAAGTTCAGCAATCAGAAGCTGAAGCTCTTGATATTCCGCTTCAATTTTGTCACGCTCGAGTCCTGTCAAACGTTGGAGACGCATGTCGAGAATTGCCTGTGCTTGACGCTCAGATAAGTTGAATTGTTCGATTAAACCTGTTTTTGCTTCATCCGTCGTTTTTGATGCACGAATAAGGGTAATGATTTGATCGATATGATCAAGTGCGATACGCAAGCCTTCTAAAATATGTGCACGGTCTTCTGCTTTTTTCAGATCGTACTGTGTACGCCTACGAATGACCACTTTTTGGTGTTCAAGGTAATGATACAAAATTTCTTTCAATGCAAGAATTTTTGGTTGGCCATCAACAAGCGCAAGCATGTTAATCCCAAAACTCGATTGCAATGCGGTCTGCTTGTACAAATTGTTTAACAGCACGTTAGCATTGGCATCTCGACGAACGTCAATAACGATACGCATTCCTGTACGGTCCGATTCGTCAGCTAAATAACTGATACCATCGATTTTTTTGTCACGCACAAGTTCTGCAATCTTTTCAATGAGTCGTGCCTTATTTACTTGATACGGCAACTCACTCACAATAATCGTTTCTCGACCGTTCGACTTTTGTTCAATCTCAACCTTACCGCGAATAATAACAGAACCTTTTCCAGTCTCGTAGGCTCTTCTAATTCCACTACGCCCAAGAATAATCCCGCCTGTAGGGAAATCAGGGCCAGGTACAATGTCCATCAATTCTTCTGTCGTAACGGCAGGGTTATCCGCCAATGCCAATACAGCATCAATGGTTTCTCCTAGATGATGCGGTGGAATATTTGTAGCCATTCCGACCGCGATTCCTGATGTCCCGTTTACGAGTAGGTTCGGATAACGGCTTGGTAAAACAACCGGTTCTCTTTCCTGTCCATCATAGTTATCTTGGTAATCGATTGTGTCTTTATTGATATCACGTAGTAGTTCCATTGCGATACGGGACATACGCGATTCTGTGTATCGCATTGCAGCTGCTCCGTCGCCATCAACGGAACCGAAATTCCCGTGACCATCTACAAGCATATAACGGTAGTTGAAATCCTGTGCCATCCGTACCATTGTGTCGTAAACAGCACTGTCACCATGCGGGTGATACTTACCGATGACGTCCCCTACGATACGTGCGGATTTCTTATGCGGTTTGTCCGCAGTATTTCCGAGATCCTGCATTGCGTACAAAATACGACGGTGAACCGGCTTCAAACCATCCCTTACATCTGGAAGCGCACGAGAAACGATGACACTCATTGCATAATCAAGGAATGAAGTCTTCATTTCTTTACTAATGTTGATGCCTTGGACACCACGTTTCGGCATATCTGCCATGTTGTTAGACTCCTTTCAGCTCAACGTTCCTCAAGTATCTAAATTCTTCACATACATTGCATTTTCTTCGATAAATTTGCGTCGAGGTTCAACCTCATCTCCCATGAGTTGCTCGAACGTTAAATCTGCATCAAATGCATCTTCAAGATGGACTTGCAACAACGTACGTTGCTCCGGATCCATTGTTGTATCCCATAATTGTGTCGCATCCATCTCCCCAAGACCTTTATAACGCGTAATAACAGGTTTTGGTGTAGGTGACATCCTACTTATAATTTCTTCAAGTTCTTCTTCCTTATAGCAATATTCTTCCGTTTTCCCTTGCTTAACGCGATAAAGCGGAGGCTGAGCAATATACACATAGCCTGCTTCAATAAGCGGACGCATGAAACGGAAGAAGAAAGTTAACAGTAGCGTACGAATATGTGCACCGTCGACATCCGCATCCGTCATAATAACGAGCTTATGATAACGGGCTTTCGACAAATCGAATTCTTCCCCGATACCTGTCCCAAGTGCTGTAATCATCATACGAATCTCCGCATTCCCCAAAATCCTATCGAGTCGAGCTTTTTCGACATTTAAGATTTTACCACGTAGTGGAAGTATCGCTTGGAAATGACGATCCCGCCCACTTTTCGCTGAACCACCCGCCGAGTCACCCTCAACGATGTATAGTTCACTGATAGCTGGATCACGTGACGAACAATCCGACAACTTCCCAGGCAAACTGGATACTTCTAGTGCAGATTTTCGACGTGTTAACTCGCGTGCATTTTTAGCAGCAATACGTGCACGTGCCGCCATGAGGCTTTTATCAATGATTTGACGTGCAGTCGTTGGACTTTCAAGCAAAAAACGTTGGAATCCTTCTGAAAATAACGAGTTTGTAATCGTACTTACTTCGGAGTTCCCAAGTTTTGTTTTCGTCTGGCCTTCAAACTGCGGATTCGGGTGCTTAATCGAGATGATAGCGGTCAATCCTTCACGAACGTCATCCCCCGACAAGTTCGGATCCGATTCTTTTATCGCTCCATTTTTTCGAGCATAATCGTTAATAACGCGTGTTAATGCTGTTTTAAAGCCTGACTCATGCGTACCACCTTCATAGGTATTGATATTATTGGCAAATGAAAATAGATTCTCTGCATAACCACCGTTATATTGCATCGCAATTTCAATCGAAATCCCGTCTCTTTCACCTTCAATAAAAATCGGTTCTTCATGAATTGGTTCTTTGTTTTTATTTAAATGTTCAACGTAAGACTTAATACCACCTTCGTAGTAGTAAGTGTCAATCCGATTCTCCTCGCCACGCTCGTCTGTAATGGAGATACGAAGGCCACGATTTAAATAAGCAAGCTCACGCAACCGGTGTGCGAGGATGTCATATTCATATACAGTTGTTTCTGTAAAAATTTCTGGGTCCGCTTTGAAACGTATTCTCGTTCCGTTTTCGTCAGTATCGCCAACTACGCTTAGTTCTTCTACTACATCACCGCGTTCAAACTTGATGTAATGAATTTTCCCATCACGTTTAACATAAACCTCTGTTGCTTCAGACAAAGCGTTTACAACAGATGCTCCTACTCCGTGTAATCCGCCAGATACTTTATAACCGCCGCCGCCAAACTTTCCACCAGCGTGGAGTACAGTCATGATTACTTCGACAGCTGGTCTACCTGTTGATTCTTGAATACCGACCGGAATTCCCCGGCCGTTATCATCAACGCGTATCCAGTTATCTTTTTCAATCGTTACCTCGATATGATCGCAATGGCCTGCGAGTGCTTCGTCAATACTATTATCAACAATTTCCCATACAAGATGGTGAAGCCCCCTTGAACTAGTCGTCCCGATATACATACCTGGACGTTTACGGACAGCCTCCAACCCTTCAAGTACCTGGATCTGATTCGCATCATAAGCTGTCTGCATATCTTTTTCTTCCATTGCCAAACTGTTCACCTTTCCTTTCTGAACGTCTAACATCTATACAATCAAAAGAGATAATTATCCCTCTTTCTTTACTACCGCTCCTGCAGTTACCTCGAATATGTCTGCCTGGCGTATCGTATCATGATCAATTCCCGCGACGTTCGTTGTTGTAACAAACGTCTGTACCTGCCCCTGAATAGTGTTTAACAGATGTGATTGACGATAATCATCCAGTTCGGACAATACATCATCGAGTAGGAGTACGGGAGGTTCCCCGACTTCTTGTTTTACGAGCTCAATTTCTGCAAGTTTAAGGGACAGCGCCGTTGTCCGCTGCTGTCCCTGTGAACCATACGTCTGAATATCATATCCATTGACGAAAAAGTGCAGGTCATCTCGATGTGGTCCAACCAAAGTCATCCCACGTTCTAATTCACGCCGTCTTACTTCGAGCAGTCTTTGGCCAAATATAGATTCCATCTGTTCCACAGTCTGTCCCGAATCAAGCTCTTTTAGCGTCGCATAGGCGATTTTAAGTGATTCAATTCCACGTGAAATCCCTTCATGAATAGGTTCTGCCCATTTTTGCAGAAGTTCCATGAAATAAAATCGTTTACGAATAATTTGTACAGCGACTTGAATATACTGCTCTGTATAAACATCAAACATGACATCATGTAAATCCAATTTACCACGATTCTGTTTCAAAATTGCGTTGCGTTGTTTGAGGACCTTTTGAAAGGTTAACAGCTCATGAAGGTATGTCGGAGAAATTTGTCCGATTTCCATATCTAGAAATCGTCTTCTTACCTGCGGACTACCCTTTACAAGATTCAAATCTTCTGGGGCAAACATTACAACGTTTAACTGACCAATATAAAGGCTAAGGCGATTTTGCTCAAGGTGATTAACCCGCGCTTTTTTCCCTTTCTTTGAAATGGTTAGTTCTAACGGAAGTCGTCCATATTTCCGTTGTATATCCCCTTCTATTTTACCATAATCTTGTTCCCAACGTATTAATTCACGATCATTGGATGTTCGATGAGATTTAGCCATTGAAAGTACATAAATTGCTTCCATGACGTTCGTTTTACCTTGTGCATTTTCGCCGATGAGTACATTGATGTGTGGCGAAAATGACAAATCGAGTGCTGCATAATTCCGGTAATCTTTTAGCGCAAGCCGTTCAATATACATCCGGTTGTCCGTTTAATATGTCATGTATTTTAAAACTCCCGAAATCAGGAATTGTAATCACATCTCCATGACGGAGTTTTTTACCACGGCGGTTTTCCTCTTCACCGTTAACATGAACAGTGTGCTCTTCTAGGAACCATTTAGCCATTCCGCCAGAACTAATAATATCTGTCATTTTCAACAGCTGGCCGAGTGTTATGAACTCAGTATCAATTGTCAGGGTTTCCATTCGACCTCAACCTCTCGTAATTTAGTGTATCTCTCTATTTTAGCCGACTTTCGACAGTAAGTAAAAAGGATAGTCAATTTAGTGACTATCCTTTAACCATTTTAGTATGTTCTTACAGGTAAAATCAGCTGTAATATTGAATCATCATCAACCGATTTTAAGATGAAAGGTCGCATTGGTCCTGTGAATTGGATTGTTACGTCCTGTCCATCAATTGCTTTTAATGCGTCCATCATGTATTTGGCACTAAAAGAAATTTTCAATTCTTCGCCTGTCACATTAATGGCCTCGATTAATTCTTCAACTTTCCCGACTTCTGGTGAGTTTGAAGAGATTTCAATCACTTTCTCTTCATTTGCTGAAAATCGAACGATATTATTGCGTTCTTCTCGTGCCAAAAGTGATGCCCTGTCAATGGCTTGTAGAAGTAATTTCCCGTTTACTGTTACGGACGTTTTATATTCAGATGGAATTAACCGTGATGTGTCCGGATAATTTCCTTCCAACAAGCGGGAATAGAATAACACATTACGTGTTTTGAATAATACTTGCTGGTCGGCAATAACGATATCCACAGACTCTGTATTGTCTGGGAGAATTTTATTGAGTTCTTGCAAGCTTTTACCTGGAATGACAACACTAAACGGGATTTCAGGCATTTCTTCAGGTACCGTCAATCTTCGCGCTAATCTGTGACTGTCTGTAGCTACACAAGAAAGTTGGTTATCTACACCTTCCCAACGTACCCCAGTCAAAATAGGTCGTGTTTCTTGTTGGGACACAGCGAAGACCGTTTCACGGATAATTGATTTCATCAGATCTGCTGGTAATGAAAAACGGTATTCATCTTTTACGTCTGGTAAAACAGGATATTCGTCAGGATCCGAGCCGATTAGATGGAATTCTGACTTGCCTGAACGAATATGTGTTTGTAAACCATTTGCAACTTCAATTGTGACATTGTTTGTAGGTAGTTTTCGTACAATCTCGTTAAAAACGCGTGCTTGTAACACAATACTACCTTTTTCAGTTACTTGAATAATTTGTTCGCCATTTTCTTCTGCAGGAATGAATGTACAAATTGTAATATCTGAATCACTACCTGTCATTGTTACGCCTCTATCATCTACTTCAATCTTGATTCCAGTTAAAATAGGAATCGCTACTTTTTGACTGATTGCTTTCATAATGTCACTTAATCCATCAAGCAATTGGTCTCTCATAATTTCAAATTTCATCGTATACCCTCGCTTATATATATTAATTAGTTATTAATAAATTAGTAGTAATAGTAGTAGGGGCTGTGGAAATGTGGATAACCCTATCAACTCTAGTTTTTTCAGTGTTTCCCACATGTGCATAACTTGTTTGCGAGTGTGCACTACTTATTCTAAGTTATGCACAGGTCATTATCCCCGACCGAGTGCATTTTTAATATCTTGAATATCTTGCTGGAGCATCTGATCTTCTTTTAGCATTTTTACAATCTTTTCATGTGCGTGAATGACGGTCGAATGATCTCGTCCACCAAATTCTGAACCGATTTTAGGTAGGGAGGAATCTGTCAATTCTCTAGAAAGATACATGGCAATTTGGCGGGGAAATGCAATGGATCGAGTTCTTTTTTTCGCAGTGAAATCCTCAAGTCGAATATTGTAATGTTCTCCGACAGACTTTTGAATGTCGAGAATTGTTACCGTACGAGGCCTTGAGTTTGGAATGATATCTTTTAATGCCTCAGCAGCAAGATCTGTGCTGATATCTGTATTGACGAGTGAAGAATAGGCGACTACACGTATGAGTGCACCTTCCAATTCTCTAATATTGGAGTCAATTTGATTTGCAATGTATAGCATGACCTCATTAGGTATATCAATAAGTCCATCGGCTTTTGCTTTTTTACGAAGAATAGCGATTCTTGTCTCCAGATCAGGAGGCGCTATATCCGTAATAAGCCCCCATTCAAAGCGGGATCTTAGACGGTCTTCAAGCGTTGGAATTTCTTTTGGCGGTCGATCACTTGAGATGACAATTTGTTTAGATTCCTCATGAAGCGTATTGAATGTATGGAAAAACTCTTCTTGAGTTTGTTCTTTTCCGGCAAGGAATTGAATATCATCTATCAAAAGCACGTCAACATTGCGATAACGATTACGGAATTCAACGGCTTTGTTGTCACGGATGGAGTTGATAAATTCGTTTGTAAACTTTTCAGATGAAAGGTAAACCACTTTTGCAGAGGGATTTTGTTCAAGTACATAATGTCCGATTGCATGCATTAAGTGTGTTTTACCAAGACCTACACCACCATAGATAAACAGCGGGTTATAAGCCTTTGCAGGTGCTTCCGCAACTGCAAGCGATGCGGCATGTGCAAAACGGTTACCAGAACCGATAACAAATGTATCGAATGTATATTTAGGATTAAGCATAGCTGCGACAGGTGTTGACTGTGCTTTCTCAACAGTTTTTACAGTCGGTTTAGGCAGCATAAAATCGTTTTCTTCCATATCTTTAGGTACAACGAATTGAATAATCCGGTCTTCACCGGTCAATTCAGAAAGAATGCCAGTAATTAGATGTACATAGTGTGTTTCGAGCCAATCTTTTGCGAATGAATTGGGTACGGCGATTGTGGCATTTTCGTCGCCATAAGCAATTAATTTCGTCGATTTTAGCCAGGTTTCAAAGCTAGGTCTTGAAACTTTTTGTTCAACTTTCAGTAGTACTTCGCTCCATAGATCTTCTAAGTGCTCCAATCTTGTGCCTCCTTTACAGGTAAAATAAAAAAGCCTGAAGTATGTATTATACACACTTTCCACTCTTGTGGATAACATTTATCAAAAATTGTTGAAAAAATTATCCACAACGTATCAACAATTGTGGATAACATATTTGCTATAAAATTGTGTGCACAACAAAATCCATTTCATTGTAACAGGATTTAGTACTGAATACAAGGATTCTTCTAGCTTATCCACAGCATAAGCAACTGTGGACAAAAGCTTTATCCACAGGGGTTAGTATGTGAAAAAGTTGTCGATAAGGTTTGTGGATGAAAAAAATAATTGAAAACCATGTCCACAAGAATATTGAGCGAGAAAGTTTAGTTGTGTGGATAACTTAGTCCCGTTAAAAAGTACAAGTTGATAAGCATGATTTTTCGAATGGATAAAAAAAGGTTGACTTTTACTGCAAATTATCGGTATACTGTACAGGACTGTCATGCATTAAGCGGACTATCAACGCAGGAGGTGTCATTAAGAGATGAAACGTACATTCCAACCAAATAAACGTAAACGTAGTAAAGTTCACGGCTTCCGTGCAAGAATGAGTTCGGCAAGCGGACGCAGAGTTCTTGCAGCTCGTCGACGCAAAGGAAGAAAAGTGCTTTCAGCATAAGGCCACTGACACCCAGTGGTCTTTTTTTCTTTTGACGAAATTACATTTCAATAGCCAGGGCCTACATCATGCGCTGTCATTTAGTGGGCCTTGGCTTTTTTATTGTCTAGACTCTAAATAAGGTTACTAAAAAATAATTACAGTGACGGAGCAGGTGTATAGTATGAACAAACGTCAGCGGATCAAGAAAAACGAAGAGTTCCAACAGGTCTTTAAAAAAGGGAAGTCATGCGCTAATCGACAATTTGTTGTCTATTCGTATAAGAAAGAACAGCAGCAAGAATTTCGAATCGGTCTTTCTGTTAGCAAAAAAGTTGGAAATGCCGTAACAAGAAACCGTATAAAACGCTATATCAGACAGTCTTTCTTGGAAATGAAGGATGAGCTTCAAAATGATATGGATTACATCATCATCGCCAGACATCAGGCGGCCATTTTAGATTTTCATGAAACGAAAAAAAGTTTACAACACGTTCTACGGATTGCGCGTGTCTTAAAGAAGAAGTAGTATGATCCAAATGAACATGATAAACTGAAATTATCGCCTTACTAAATAGGAAGAAGATATGATTTGGGGGAAACGATTTGAAGAAAAAGATAGGGTTAATCCTAATGTTGACGGCATTGTCGGCATTTCTTGCAGGATGTGCGGACTTCCAAAAACCAATCACTGCAGACAGTTCAGGATTTTGGAATGAATTTATCGTTTGGCCGTTAGTGTCTCTTATTACGACGTTTAAAGATTTGCTTGGTACCTATGGATTTGGGATCATTGCAGTAACAATTATTATCCGACTTGTACTATTGCCATTGATGGTTAAACAAGCAAAAAGCTCAAAAAATATGCAGGCAATCCAACCAGAGCTTGCAGCGTTAAAAGAGAAGTACAAATCGAAAGATGCGGTTACGCAGCAAAAGTATCGTGAAGAAATGCAACGACTTATGTCGGAACGTAAAATCAATCCGGCAGCTGGTTGTTTACCAGTTCTGATTCAAATGCCAATTCTGATTGGGTTTTATCATGCCATTAACCGAATGAATGTAACACCAGAAATCAATTTAGGTAGTTTCTTGTGGTTTGAGCTCGGTGTGCCAAGTATTTCACTTGCAATACTTGCAGGACTTATGCAATTCGCGGTCCTTCGTACAGGACCTGCGATGGATAACCCGCAGATGAAAGTCATGATGTACATTATGCCGTTTATGATTATCGGGTTCGGTTCGTTTTTACCAGCAGCACTTGCACTGTATTGGGTAATCGGTAACTTCATCTCAATCATTCAAAATATCTTCATTTACAAACCATTTAAGAAAAAAGAAGTGGAACCTGTAAAAGTAGGAGGAAAACGAAAATGACAAGGATGACGCGAAGGGGAGCCACAGTTGAATTGGCGATCTCGTCAGCATTAGCAGCACTTGGCGTAACATGTGAAGAAGTGGAAGTCGAAGTGATCAATCAAGGGAAAAAAGGATTTCTCGGTTTCGGTGCGAAAGAAGCTGAAGTAACTGTTACTGTTATAGATGTAGAGGAACCTTCCGTCCCTGAAAAACTTGAAGTAGTAGCGGAAAGCGAACCACTTCAAGAGCTTGAAACTGTTTTGGTAGATGAGATTGCTGGAGCTGTTGCACAACAAGAGGAAGTCCGAGTTGAAGGACTGTCTGATGAAGCAGCAATTTTGGAAACAGAACAGTATTTGCGAATGGTTGCAGAGGGTATGGGTATTAGTGATCTGCAAGTGAGCCATGAAACAAAGGGCAAGTATGTGATCTTTCAATTAGAAAGTGACAAAGCCGCATTTTTAATAGGAAAACGTGGACAAACACTAAATGCATTGCAACAATTAGCCCAGCTGGTGGCCAATAAAGCCGCAAATCAATTTAAGGTCGTTCGTGTCGATGTAGGTGACTACCGAGAACGACGCGAGCAGTCATTAGAGCAACTTGCGGATCGTATGGCTGACAAAGCCGTGCGTACGGGACAAAAAGTGAAGTTAGAACCAATGCCTTCTTACGAAAGAAAAGTGATTCATAATGCTCTGTCAAATCGACTCGATATTGAGACATATTCTGAAGGAGCAGATCCACATCGTTATCTTGTCATTGAATCGATAAGATAACTGAAAAGGTAACTAAAAAAGTATCAATTACGCCTCGGCATAATTGCGTCCAGATTTTTTCGAGCACGCTCGAAAAAATCTGGGATATCCACCGAAGGTTTATCTTTGTTCAACGGGTGTTTTAATACCCACTGAACAGGAAATGAAACTACAAACATTCGTCACCCATAGAGGTGGCAACCTTCTGCTGAATAAAGATAACTAGATCCTGCGAAGACATCTCTTGTCTCGGCAGGATCTTTTCTTTGTTTGTAAGCGTTGTCGCTACTTATCCACAATTTCCGCAAATGCGACGCTAGGAGAATGGGCCATTTTGTGTTATTATACTATGTTAGATAGTCATGTCCGAAATCAGGTTATCCACATGTGGGTAACCAAGCTGGGAAGGTGAAGAACGTGCATTTTGATACAATAGCCGCCATTTCGACTCCAATGGGTGAAGGCGCAATTGCCATCGTCAGGCTCAGTGGGGACGAGGCTATCCAAATAACGGATCGGATTTTCCGTTCTCCGTCAGAAAAGAAATTACATGAAGAATCATCACATACAATCCATTATGGTCATTTGACAAATCCTGCTTCAGGTGAAATTGTCGAAGAAGTAATGGTGTCACTTATGAAGGCACCAAAAACATTTACACGCGAAGATGTAGTGGAGATTAATTGCCACGGTGGGCTTGTTGCTGTGAATCGAGTGCTCCAGCTCGTCTTAAAAGAGGGAGCTCGTCTTGCAGAACCGGGTGAATTTACAAAACGTGCATTTTTGAATGGTCGAATTGACTTATCTCAGGCAGAGGCGGTTATGGATCTCATTCGTGCAAAGACGGATCGTGCCATGAATGTTGCTTTGAATCAGATGGAAGGAAAACTTTCGCGACTAATCGGTGAATTACGCCAAGCGCTTCTTGAAACATTGGCGCAAGTGGAAGTGAATATCGATTATCCAGAGTATGACGATGTCGAAGAAATGACAATTCCGTTAATGATTGAAAAAAGTACATGGGTGAAAAACGAAATCGACAAGCTGTTACGTACTTCATCTCAAGGGAAGATCCTTCGAGAAGGGCTATCAACAGTCATTGTAGGTAGGCCAAACGTAGGAAAGTCGTCATTATTAAATAGTCTTGTACAAGAAAATAAAGCAATTGTTACTGACATAGCAGGGACGACGCGTGATATTATTGAGGAGTATGTCAATGTTCGGGGTGTGCCGCTTCGACTTGTTGACACAGCAGGAATTCGTGAAACAGAAGACATTGTTGAACGAATTGGTGTTGAAAGGTCGAGACAAGTATTGAAGGAAGCCGATTTACTGCTGCTCGTTCTTAACAGTGCTGAGGAACTCACAGTGGAAGATGAACGTCTTTTTGAGGCTGTATCAGGGATGGATTTTATCGTTGTCATTAACAAAACAGATCTTCCTCAAAAGATTGATATGCAAAAAGTGATAGAACTCGCCGGAGACGGAAAAGTTGTCACCACCTCCCTTTTGAAAGATGAAGGGGTCGATGAATTAGAAGAAGCGATTGCTGGACTCTTTTTTGAAGGAAATATTGAGTCGGGTGATTTCACATACGTATCAAATGCTAGACACATTGCTTTGCTACACCAAGCGCGTGCAACAATCGATGACGCACTTGGCGCAGCTGAAGCAGGCGTGCCCGTCGATATGATTCAAATCGACGTAACGCGGACATGGGAGATTCTCGGTGAAATTATCGGGGATACCGTACAAGAAAGTTTAATTAATCAGTTGTTTGCTCAATTTTGCCTTGGAAAATAAAATTGAAGAGTGTTCAAAAAGGAGGATGAAAAGGGCCGAGGAAGGAAGGCAGTCTAAGATCGCAACGTCCTGTTGCAACGACTGCATGACCTACCTCCTGTAGGCCTCAATTTTCACCGGACTTTTTGAACAACCTCTAGAAGGAAGGAATAGAAGAACATGCCCAAATTTGAAGCAGGCACGTTCGATGTTATTGTCATTGGAGCTGGTCATGCCGGCGTTGAGGCGGCATTATCAGCAGCCAAAATGGGTGCATCGACACTCGTATTGACAATGAACCTTGATATGATTGCCTTTATGCCATGTAACCCGTCGCTTGGTGGTCCTGCCAAAGGGATTGTCGTACGTGAAATCGACGCACTTGGCGGTGCAATGGGGAAAGTTATCGACAAAACACATATCCAAATGCGGATGTTAAATACAGGAAAGGGACCAGCTGTGCGTGCGCTTCGTGCGCAGGCTGATAAAGTCCTTTATCAACAAGAAATGAAACGTCTTCTTGAAGAACAAGATCATTTAACGCTCCATCAAGGAGTTGTTGAGGAACTAATCGTAGAAGACAACGAAGTAAAAGGATTGATTACACAAGTTGGTGCAGTCTATCGTGCAAAAACAATCATTATTACAACAGGAACATTCCTACGCGGTGAAATCATTATCGGCGATTTGAAGTATTCAAGTGGTCCAAATAACCAAATGCCTTCCATTGGACTGGCAGATAATATCCGCAGTCTAGGTTTTGATATGGTTCGTTTCAAAACAGGAACACCACCACGTGTTAATAGTAAAACGATTGATTATAGCCAAACGGAAATTCAGCCTGGAGATGATGTGCCACGTGCCTTCAGCTTTGAAACGACGGAATTTATCATGGATCAATTACCATGTTGGCTGACATATACATCACCAAGAACACATGAAATTATCAACGAAAATCTTCATTTATCACCGATGTATTCCGGGGTAATTAAAGGAAAAGGGCCGCGTTATTGCCCATCGATTGAAGATAAGATTGTACGATTTGCTGATAAATCACGCCATCAAATTTTTCTTGAACCAGAAGGACGAAATACGCGAGAAGTCTATGTTCAAGGATTATCAACGAGCTTACCTGAACATGTCCAAAGACAGTTAATTGAAAGTGTACCAGGACTAGAGAAAGCGGAAATGATGCGCGCAGGTTATGCTATTGAATATGATGCAATTGTTCCAACGCAACTTTGGCCAACGCTTGAAACGAAAAAAATTCGTAACTTGTACACAGCTGGTCAGCTGAATGGTACATCGGGTTATGAAGAGGCGGCTGCACAAGGGATTATGGCAGGTATTAATGCCGCGTCACGTGTTCTAGGAAAGCCAGAGCGTGTCTTAGGGCGTGCGGATGCGTACATTGGTGTACTGATTGACGATCTTGTCACAAAAGGAACGAGCGAACCGTATCGATTGTTGACGTCTCGTGCAGAATACCGTCTGTTACTGCGTCACGACAATGCCGACTTACGCTTAACAGAAATAGGCTATGAGCTTGGAATGATTAGTGAAGAGCGTTATACAGCCTATACTTTGAAAAAGCAGCAAATTGACGAAGAGATTAGTCGATTACGCAAAGTAACCATCAAACCGGAAGAGCATGTTCAGGAAGTGATCCGTGAATCCAATGGTACGGAACTGAGAGAACCGATGAAAGCAGCGGATCTTTTGAAGCGTCCTGAAATGAAATATAGTCAAGTTGCACGAATCGTTCCACCAACGGAAAAACAAACTGAAGAAGTGGAAGAGCAAGTTGAAATCTTCTTTAAATACGAAGGCTATATTGAGAAATCAATGCAACAAGTAGAAAAAATGAAGAAGATGGAGAACAAAAAGATTCCCCATAATATTGATTATAATGCAATATCCGGAATTGCAACTGAAGCAAAAAGCATGCTAAACGAAGTACGACCATTATCGATTGCGCAAGCATCGCGTATATCTGGCGTGAATCCAGCTGATATATCTATTCTTCTTGTGTATATAGAACAAGGAAAAATCGCGAAGATTTCGGGGTGAGATCTATCAATTACGCCGGAGGCTTGGGTCAACAGGAAGTTGATTACTTAGGCATTGCTGCAGGACGCGGCGACCTTAGCCTAAGTTCCCCTAATCAGCAGGGAGTTTAGCCCCTCTGATTGAAATGCAATTTGGCATTCATCCCGTCATTAAAGAGAAACAGGGGGGACTTCTGCTGAGTCAAGTTAAACTGATGTGGATTTGATGTCCGCATCAGTTTTTAGGTCTACAGGAGATTGAAGTTGCAGTGTTGTTTGATTAAGGAGGATTTTAATTGACTGAAGAGCAATTTGTACAAGCATTGAAAGAACAAGGAATTGAATTGAGTGACAAACAACAAAAGCAGTTTCGTCAATATTTTGAGCTGTTAGTAGAGTGGAATGAAAAAATGAATCTGACTGCAATCACAGATGCACCGTCAGTGTACTTAAAACACTTCTATGATTCAATTTCTGCTGCTTTTTATGTGGATTTTTCAGGCCGCAAAACAATTTGTGATGTTGGTGCGGGTGCAGGATTTCCAAGTATCCCTTTGAAGATTTGTTTTCCAGAACTGGAGGTTACAATCGTTGACTCACTAAATAAGCGAATCGGTTTTCTTACTAATCTAGCAGAAGAGTTACAACTTGACAACGTTCAATTTGTACATGCAAGAGCAGAAGACTTCGGACAAAATCTAGCTTATCGTGAAAATTTCGACCTTGTGACCGCGCGTGCAGTAGCGCGCCTATCAGTTTTGTCAGAATTATGTGTACCACTCGTTAAACAAGGTGGAATCTTTGTCGCCATGAAAGGCGCCGCAGCGGAGGATGAATTAGCAGACGCTAAAAAAGCACTTGCCGTTCTCGGTGCTGTCTTCAAGGAAGAGCACGCATTCACATTACCAGTAGAAAACAGTGAACGAAGCATTTTTGTTTTTGATAAAGATAAAAAAACTCCTAAAAAGTATCCACGTAAACCTGGTGTCCCAAACAAATCACCAATTCAGTAAAACGTTTCACGTGGAACAATAAACAAGATATACTAGCCTTATAATGATATTTGTGAAATAGTGAGCAGTCTTGAAAAGGTGGTGCCGGGAATGAAAAGTCCTTTTTCACGATTTTTTGGAGGCGGAGAGAAAGAAATAAGTCCGTTAGATAACGAAAGTGACCATCACGAAAAAATACAACAAGTGAAAATAGAATCGATAAAACCTAATAAATATCAACCGCGTACAGTTTTCGTGGAAGAAAAAATTGAAGAGCTTGCTCGAACAATCCATACACATGGTATTATTCAACCGATTGTCATCAGAAAAACCGATGATGACGGTTATGAAATTATTGCAGGGGAACGAAGATACCGTGCAATGAAAAAGCTTGGTTGGACGGAAGTTCCAGCAATTATTCGAGAACTCGATGATAAGGAAACAGCATCGATTGCTTTAATCGAAAATTTACAACGTGAAGAATTGACAGCAATTGAAGAGGCTTATGCATATGAGAAATTGCTTGAACTTCATGCGCTAACACAAGAAGCATTAGCACAAAGACTGGGAAAAGGTCAGTCAACCATTGCCAATAAATTACGTCTGTTAAAGCTACCAGAAGAAATAAAAACAGCTATTATGGCGAAGGAATTGTCTGAACGACATGCACGTGCTTTAATCGCACTGAAAGATCCCGAGTTGCAGTTACTCATTTATCAAGAAGTAATTGAACAAAACTTAAACGTGAAACAGCTTGAAGCGAGAATTCAGCAGCTATTACATCCAGAAGTTAAAGAAAAAAAGAAAGCAGTTCAAAGAAAGTCTGTTAGTAAAGACGTTCGTATCGCAGTTAATACAATTAGGCAATCATTGGTGATGGTAACGAAGAGTGGTATTGATGTGAAGACAGAGGAAGAGGATTCCGAAGACTTTTACACGATTACAGTGAAGATTCCTAAAAAGAAATAAACAGGTATTTGAAGTTTGGTCCTAATTTAGGTAGAAAAATGTATATATTTGTTTGAAAAGGCTCTTGCTGAAAAAAAGCAGGGGTCTTTTTGCTACACTTTTTCCCACAGGAATCGTTTTTTTTGTTAGACTAGAAGTAGTTGGGAACGAGTAAGAATAGAGTGAAAATTATAGAGCAGGAAAGCAGGTGCAAGCTGTGGGGAGAATTATAGCAATCGCTAACCAAAAGGGAGGCGTCGGAAAAACGACAACATCCGTAAATCTAAGTGCTTGTCTTGCACATTTAGGCAAAAAAGTCCTTTTAATAGACACCGATCCACAAGGAAATGCAACAAGTGGTGTAGGGGTCAATAAAGGAGAAATACAAAAATGCATTTATGATATTTTAATTGATGATGTAGATATTCAAGAAGTTATTCATTCAACAAAAGTGGATAATCTTGATATTATACCGGCGACAATTTCGTTAGCGGGTGCAGAAATTGAACTTGTTTCAACCATTTCAAGGGAAGTACGAATGAAACATGCGATTCAAGAAGTAAAGGATTCATATGATTATATTATTATTGATTGCCCTCCATCCCTTGGCTTGCTGACAATTAACGCGTTAACTGCGTCGGATTCAATTGTGATTCCGGTTCAGTGTGAATATTATGCACTTGAGGGACTGAGTCAGCTGCTTAGCACTATTCGACTCGTGCAAAAACATTTGAATGAAGCTTTGATGATTGATGGCGTGTTGTTGACGATGTTTGATGCACGTACAAATCTAGGCATTCAAGTCATTGATGAAGTGAAAAAGTATTTTCAAGATAAGGTTTATAAAACAATCATTCCAAGGAATGTACGATTAAGTGAAGCACCGAGTCACGGCGAACCAATCATTATTTATGACTCAAGATCTCGGGGCGCAGAAGTATATTTAGAGCTGGCAAAGGAAGTGGTACACAATGGCTAAAGGCCTTGGCAAAGGTTTGAATGCTTTATTTCCCGGAGAGTCGCTGGCAAAAGCAGAATCTGTTGAACATATTCATGTGAAAAGTATTAAAGCTAATCCATATCAGCCTAGGAAAACCTTCGATAAAGAGGCTATTCAAGAATTAAGTGCTTCCATCAAAGAACATGGTATTCTTCAACCGATTATTTTACGGAAAGTGGGCACGACCTATGAAATTGTTGTAGGTGAAAGACGTTTTCGTGCCGCTAAAATGGCAGGACTTCAGGAAGTTCCAGCAGTTGTCCGTGTATTAACTGATGAAGAGACGATGGAGTTTGCTATTTTGGAAAACTTACAGAGGGAAGATTTAACACCAATTGAAGAGGCGGAAGCCTATTATAACTTGATGGATCGTCTTGCTCTGACCCAGGAGCAACTGGCTTTTAGACTCGGCAAAAGTAGGCCGCATATCGCGAATCATGTTCGTTTGCTGTCATTGCCTGAAAAAGTTAGAAACTATATATCGGAAAGTAAATTATCCATGGGGCAAGGCAGAACTTTGTTAGGCTTGCGTAAAAAAGAGCAAATAAATTTAGTAGCTGAACGTGTATTAAAAGAAGGGTTAAACGTTCGTCAGCTTGAAAGACTTGTGCAAAGAATGAATGAAGATGTTCCACGTGAAACAAAGTCTGAGAAAAGACCGGATTTGTTTTTAGCTGAACGTGAATCGTCATTACGTGAGTATTTCGGTACGAACGTATCTATTAAAAAAACAAAGAATAAGGGTAAAATTGAAATAGAATTCTTTTCTGAGGATGATCTCGAGCGGATTTTAGACTTATTGAATGAATGAGCGCGTACCTATTTTGCGAAGTATGCAAAATAGGTATTATTTTTGACGACTGGGAAGTGAAGCAATGGTGCTATTCGGAACAATTGTGAATGCTTTATTGATCATTATTGGCGCATTTATCGGGCGTTTTTTGCACAATATTCCTGAACGGATGAAAGAGACCGTCATGTATGGAATTGGGCTTGCAGTAGCTGTGATAGGTATTCAAATGTCGTTTGAAAGCACACAGATCTTAATTGTCATTGTCAGTATCGTTCTTGGGGCAGTGCTTGGTGAGTGGATAGATTTAGATGCAAAGGTGAATCAGTTGGGACAATGGATTGAAAGTAAGATGCCAGTCAGTAACAAGGGTCCTGGTATTGCACAAGGTTTTGTGACGGCAACACTCATCTTTGTTGTCGGTTCAATGGCAATTATAGGTGCAATCGATAGTGGTTTAAGAAATGACCATGATGTCCTCGTTACAAAAGGAATTATTGATGGTTTCACGGCCATTATTTTAAGCTCAACATTAGGTATTGGTGTAATATTTTCCGCAGTACCTGTATTTTTATATCAGGGAATGATTACATTATTTTCAACTCAAATTAGTCAATTCATACCGGATGAATTATTGGCTTTCTTTATAACAGAAATGACTGCAACGGGGGGCTTAATGATTTTAGCAATTGGCTTGAATTTGATTGGTTTGACTAAAATAAGAGTAGCGAATTTGATACCGGGTATATTGGTTGTAGGAATCATTGTCACGATTGTCCACTTTTCATGATTTATACCGTCCATAGGCGAGTTGTAATGCACGTGCAAGGATTTTACTCATTTCGAATGGTAGATGGAGCCGTGTACTTTGCAATACGGCATGTTCCATGAAGCCGGCAACATTAACAATGCCTTTAATGGAGATATCACCGACTGGTGGTAAATCTTTGCCAACAGCTTTACCTGGTTGTATGGGCCCATCATGTAGCAACAGTTGGCCAATGGAACTACTTTTTCCTAAGCAAGCGTCAATAGCTACGATGAATGCGGAGGGATTTGCGAGTTGTATTTCTTCCAACTGTTGTTGTAAATTAAGGGCGTGTAATGGCTTTTCTAACGTTCCGACTACAGGAAATGGAAATAATGGTGATTCTGAAAGATGGGAGCCGGTAAGTGGCCCTAATGTATCGCCTGTAGATCGGTCAGTTCCGATGCAGAAAAAGATTAATTCATGTGTATCAAAGGGAATGTGTTCGAGGAATAATGTACTGAGTTTCCAAACGGCGCCAGTTTCTTTGTAATGGATACGATGATTATAAGGTGAAGTAAGCGTAGCTCGCATAAAAAAACTCCATTTCATTTTTTATAGCCAGTCTATGCAGAAGGTTGCGGAATTATACGGAAGGTGGACAACTGTGAAGTTCTTTGAAAAAGCAGAAGCGTTTCTATTCAATCAAGAAACTTGGGAGGCGCTTGCTACAACAGCAGTAAGAAACATTTTCATTATTGTGCTTGCCACGGTCGTTGTGAAGGTTGGGCAGTTTATTATTCGTCGCATTTTTAATGTGAAATTTAAAGGATTGATTCGCCATTCTGAACGTCGTGAAATGACATTGTTGAAATTACTTGAAAATGCGTTGGCCTATGTCATCTATTTCTCGGCGATTCTTGCGATTTTGACTGAATTCTCAATAGATGTGAAAGGGCTTCTTGCAGGGGCTGGTGTACTGGGGCTTGCAGTTGGTTTTGGAGCACAGAGTCTGGTGAAAGATGTGATTTCCGGTTTCTTCATCATCTTTGAAGATCAGTTTTCTGTAGGCGACTATGTGAAAATTGGCGTAACAGAAGGTGTTGTAGAAGAAATAGGACTACGTACAACGAAAATCAAGAGTTTTACAGGAGAACTATCCATATTGCCGAATGGAACGATTAGCCAGGTTGTAAACTATTCGGTGGAAAACTCATTGGCCATTGTGGATGTCTCCATTCCTTTTGAAGTAGGTGTAGAAGAAGTAGAGCGAGAAATCGAGAAGTATTTAGCGAATGTGTTTAAGAAGAATGATGACATTATCAATAAGCCGAAATTGCTTGGTGCATATAATTTCACAGAATCAGAAGTTATTGTGCGTGTCATAGCGGAAACAAAACCGATGCGGCATTATGATTGCACAAGAACAATTGGCGTAGGGCTGAAGAAATATTTAGGTCAACAAGGAATAGAAATTCCCTATCCGACTTTGGTGACCAAGTCATTTGATAATTTATAAGTAAAGCGTATGGGAAAGGAATGTGTATAGCTGATGTCGGAAAAAGAATTTGGTTTACATGATGTTGTTGAGATGAAAAAACAGCATCCATGTGGAACGAATGCATGGAAAATCATTCGCATGGGTGCAGATATTCGTATTAAATGTGAAGGCTGCGGGCATAGCGTGATGATTCCGCGTAACCAATTTGCGAAAAAGATGAAAAAAATCTTAGTCAAAGCAGAATCTTGAAGTAAATGGACATGTAGGAGCGATGTCCTTATAATAGAAGAGTTGTATAAGGAACGAATGAATGAACATATATATGAGAGGTTGTGGAATAAATGGCATTAACAGCTGGAATTGTTGGTCTTCCGAACGTAGGAAAGTCCACTTTATTCAATGCAATTACAAAAGCGGGAGCAGAGGCTGCGAACTATCCATTCTGTACAATCGATCCCAACGTGGGGATTGTTGAAGTACCAGATGAAAGATTGGATAAGCTGACTGAACTTGTGACGCCGAAGAAAACAGTTCCAACAGCATTCGAATTTACTGATATCGCTGGGATTGTTGAAGGGGCAAGTAAAGGTGAAGGTCTTGGGAACAAATTCTTATCACATATCCGCGAAGTAGATGCAATTTGTCAGGTTGTACGTTGCTTTGCGGACGAAAATATCACGCATGTATCTGGTAAAGTAAATCCAATCGATGATATTGAAGTCATTAACTTGGAACTTATTTTAGCAGATATGGAAAGCGTTGAAAAACGTTTAACGCGTGTCACTAAAATGGCGAAACAAAAAGATAAAGAAGCAATGGCGGAAGAGCCAGTGCTTCTTAAGTTGAAGGAAGCATTTGAGAACGAACAACCAGCTCGTTCGGTCGACTTCACACCTGAAGAATATAACCTGATTAAAGGTATGCACCTATTAACGATTAAGCCGATGCTTTATGTGGCAAACGTTGATGAGGATGAAATTGCCGATGCAGATAATAACGAATATGTAAAAGTCGTTCGTGAATTTGCTGAAAAAGACAATGCACAAGTAATTATTGTTTGTGCGAAGATTGAGGAAGAAATGGCAGAGCTTGAAGACGAAGAGAAGGCGATGTTCCTTGAAGAGCTCGGGATTCAAGAATCAGGTCTCGATCAATTGATCAAGGCGGCTTACAACTTGCTTGGTTTAGCGACATATTTCACAGCAGGTGTACAGGAAGTTCGCGCATGGACATTCCGTAAAGGGATGAAAGCACCGCAATGTGCAGGGATTATCCATACGGACTTTGAACGTGGTTTCATCCGTGCGGAAACAGTTGCTTATGACGACCTAGTGGAAACAGGTTCAATGACAGCTGCAAAAGAAGCTGGGAAAGTCCGACTTGAAGGGAAAGAATACATTGTCAAAGACGGCGATGTACTGCTATTCCGCTTTAACGTATAAATGATAAAGAAAGCCGCAACAGATTATGTGAAAATCTGTTGCGGCTTTTCTCTATCTATGTTCTGATAATTGATCAGGTGCATACACGTATAACCTAGGCAACTCTGGATCGTCTCGTATAAGCCAATCATCTGGTAATTTACGTAGCTCTTTATACATTGCGAAGTCGCCAGCTGCACCACCAATGAGCAATGCAGCTAGTGCGAGTAGCAGGTTATTTCCGAGCCAAAGACCGATAATGGCGGGGACAACACCTGTTGTCCAAAAAGGAAGCAGCAGCGCCTTCCGAATCGCACGGTTTGTCATCAGCTTATCCGTCGTGGCATAAGCAACACCTAATTTCCAGTTCACACCGATAATCATACTTTTCCATGGCACGCCTCCAAACAAGCGGAAGCCAAGTAAATGGAATAATTCGTGCACAACGATAAGTACGATGTAGCCAATCATAAAGAGTATTACGGTCCATAGAGTAATCGACAAAGACGGCTGTTGTTCAATCATACCGTTGGTGGCTAGCAATCCAACTAGCGAAACAAGTGTAATGATGATACTTTTCTTTGCAACTTTCGGTAAGTCAATATCGATTATGTTGTTAGGTTGCGGAAGTTCTTGCAACAAAATCACCCCCAGAGTCCAAGTATACAATATCAATTATACTAGTGGCTTACATTGAACACCTTGCCGATTCAAAGTAAATGGTTGAAAAAAAGATTAGGTTATGCTAACATATATTGATGTGAGTAATACAATTACTTACTCCTTGCCCGCTGTCATCAGCAGGGCCAAAGTCCATAAGGAGGTGACTACAGATGAGAAAGTACGAAATCATGTACATCATTCGCCCAACGGTAGAAGATGAAGCTAAAAAAGCATTGATCGCACGTTTTGACGAAATTCTTACTTCTAACGGCGCAGAAATCATCGAGTCGAAAGAGTGGGGCAAGCGTCGTCTTGCTTACGAAATCGACGATCTACGTGAAGGTTTCTACCAGCTTGTAAAAGCTAACGCAGGAACTGAAGCGGTTAATGAATTTACACGTCTTGCGAACATCAACGAAGATATTCTTCGCCATATGGTTGTCCGCCTTGACGCTTAATAGTCAATTGACAAACAATCCGTTAAATCGGTGAAACTTACAAAATGATGAGGGAGGTTGAATTCTGATGATTAACCGAGTTGTTTTAGTAGGGCGATTGACGAAAGATCCCGAGCTTAAATATACACAAACCGGCATTGCGGTGACACGTTTTACGTTAGCTGTAAACCGGGCTTTTCAAAGCGCATCAGGCGAAAGGGAAGCTGATTTTATCAGTTGTGTAGCTTGGAGAAAACAGGCTGAGAACATTGCGAACTTTTTAAGAAAAGGAAGTCTTGTCGGAGTAGATGGTCGTATTCAAACGGGTAGCTTCGAAGGACAAGACGGCAAGCGTGTTTATACAACGGAAGTTGTAGCGGATAGCACGCAGTTTCTTGAACCACGTAATGCATCACCTGATAGATCTAGTTCTGGACCTGCTTATGGAGCACCGGCACCATCTTATGCTCCGCAGCAGAACGAGCAACCGTACTATCAGAATCAGCAGCCAAGTCAACAGTACCAACAACCAAGTCAACAATATCAACAACCGAATCAGCAAAACTATGCACGTACTGACGAAGATCCATTTTCGACAGGCGGCGGCCCGATTGAAGTATCGGACGACGACTTGCCGTTCTAAGATTTGCTGTGCGTAGTTACTATTACGAGGGTTTCGAGAAGCAAGCAGTGCTAGGAAGCGAGTGAGTGAAGACCGGAGCGTGCTAAGGCACGTGAGGATCTGAAAGAGCGAAGCTGACAATGCAATAATGCGCCGCTTATCGGAATCCGAGAAGGAGGAGAACGAATATGGCACCACGTCGTGGAGGTAAAAGACGCCGTAAGGTTTGTTATTTTACATCAAACAACATCACACACATCGACTATAAAGATACTGATCTGCTTAAGAAATTTATTTCTGAGCGTGGGAAAATCTTGCCTCGTCGTGTAACAGGTACAAGCGCGAAGTATCAGCGTAAACTGACACTTGCAATCAAACGCTCACGTATCATGGCACTTCTTCCGTTTGTTGCGGAAGAAAGATAATTTTATTTAGATTGACCGTCTTGTCAGACCGGCCTATACCGGTATGAAGGCGGTCTTTTTTCTTAGCATATAAGAGGTACATACGTTCTTTTTTTGTTCGCTGACAAGCAATTATGCCGAGGCGTAATTGCGTCCAGATTTTTTCTAGCGAGCTCGAAAAAATCTGGGACATCCGCCGGAGGCTTGGGCCTACAGGAAGTAGGTCATGCAGGCATTTGAACACCCACTGAACAGAAAAACAAAACCGCATTTATCTTGCCATCTGCGGAGGTGGGGGTTTTCTGCTGAATGAAGTTAAACATGATACAATTAGAGGGACTATTCGTCAGTAGGAAAAACAGACTCTGTAGGTGGATAAAAAAGTCCATCCAACGAATGACCGGAGGAAATCATACTATGCAAGACAACGTAAGGAAAATAACTTATGGAGCGATGATGCTTGCACTTTTTGCAATATTGCTTGCTGTCACGCTTTACGCACCTCTTATTGGAAATGTAACGATGTTTTTCATCCCACTGCCGATTATTCTTTATAGGCTGAGTTATGATCGTATGTCATCGCTACTTGTAATTGCGATGGGGCTTATGCTGTCGTTACTTGTCGGAGGGATTTTACTTGTTCCATTTGCCTTTATCTACGGACTTCTTGGCTTTGTGATCGGTGACACGGTGAAGACGGGTAAAACGAAGTTGTATACATTTATGGCAACTGGACTAACATTACTGGTAACGATGATGGTTATGTATGTCGTGGCGGTTTTTGTCTTTAGTTTTAATGCAATTGAAGAATTGTTTAAAAGTGTGCAGGAAATGCAAGGACAAGTGTCAGCTATGATGCATAAGATGGGTGGTGTTCCGGATAACTATGATGAGTTGATGGCGTCACAAATTACGTATTACCAAAATGCAGTTCCATCTTTATTTATCATCAGCGTTTTCGTATTGGCGTTCATTTACATGGCGCTAAATCTTGAAGTGGTACGCCGACTCGGACGTAAGGTTCCTAAGTTTCCACCTTTCCGAGAGATGAAACTACCGATGATGACCGTATTTTTGTACGGAATTGTGCTCCTGATGTCTCTTTTCGTAAAAATGGAGCCAGGTACTAATTTTTACTTGCTAGTCATCAATGCAACAATGATTTTACGTTTTTTATTTTTATTACAGGGAATTTCGCTTATTCATCACTATATGTATGAAATGAAATTACCAAAAGTAGTAACCGTTATTGCCACGATTTTTGCACTCATGTTGAGTCCAATTACTACGATACTCGGGATATTAGATTCGGGAGTTAATATCCGCGCCTGGATCGGCAGAAACAAGACCAAATAAGGGGTTGTGACAATGACGTCGTTTTTTAGAACAAGAGCAATACGTTATCCATTGGCACTGCTGTCGTTCCTTGGTGTGATGGCAACACTATTCTTGCTAATTTTGAAATTTTGGCTTGGACTTTTGTTCTTTATCGTGTTTACAGTAGCCATAGGAGCAGCTTGGAAAACTGAAAGCAAAACCTATGTGGAAACTGAAAAGCATATTGAAACATTGTCCTATAGGATGAAAAAAGTGGGGGAAGAAGCACTTTTGGAATTACCCATCGGCATCCTGCTCATTAATGACAAAAATTTGGTTGAGTGGGCAAATCCTCATGTAGCTAAAATATTTGAAATGGAATCTTGTATTGGCAAGGAGCTTTTCGATTTATCGGGGCAATTTGCTTCGATTGTGAAGAATGACAATCCCGAACAAGCTGTCTTGACCGCAAAGGGACGTTCGTATAATGTATTTTACAAAGCAGAAGAGAAACTGATTTATTTGTTTGATATTACAGGACAAGTAGAGATGGAGTCGCTCTACTATGCAGATCGTACAGTCCTCGGCAATATTCTGATTGATAATTATGACGAGCTTGCGCAGGCCATGGATGATCAGACGAGAAGCCAGCTCAATTCGCTTGTTACATCGCTCCTCAACAGCTGGGCGATGGAGAATGGTATTTTTACGAAGCGCACTGCCTCTGATCGTTTCCTTGCTGTGTTTAATGAAGAGACATTAGCTAATCTTGAAAAAACTAAATTTGCGATTTTAGATACGATTCGTGAGGCGACTGCTAAACAAAGTACAGCACTCACACTGAGTATTGGTGTTGGGACTGGGTCTGCTTCACTCATTGAACTTGGTGAGCTGGCACAATCCAGCTTGGATCTTGTACTTGGCCGCGGTGGTGATCAGGTTGCTATTAAGCGCTCAGATGGAAAATTGAAGTTTTTTGGTGGCAAGACGAATCCGGTAGAAAAGCGGACACGCGTCCGTGCGAGGGTTATTTCACATGCTTTACGGGATTTAATACAAGGCAGCGACAAAGTATTCATTATGGGGCATAAAGTTCCGGATATGGATGCAATTGGCGCTGCAATTGGTGTTCGAAAGATGGCACGCATGAATCATATAGAAGGCTATGTAGTCGTCAATTTCAATGAGTTAGACGGTAGCGTTACACGGTTAATGGATGAGATTGAGCAAGAGGAAGAGCTTTTTAGGCAGTTTATTAGCCCAGAAAGCGCACTGTCCATGATTACAGAGAAGTCGCTAGTGATTGTAGTCGATACACATAAACCAAGCATGGTCATTGATGAGCGAATCATTGAGAAGGCTGAAAAGGTTGTTGTCATTGATCATCACAGGCGTGGTGAGGAGTTTATCAATAACACGATGCTCGTCTATATGGAGCCGTATGCGTCTTCGACTGCGGAATTGGTGACTGAGCTGATTGAATATCAACCGAGAAATGAAAAGCTGACGATGCTTGAATCGACTGCGCTACTTGCAGGCATTGTAGTCGATACGAAAAGCTTTACCCTTCGGACAGGTGCTCGAACATTTGAGGCTGCATCGTACTTACGGACAAAAGGTGCAGATACCGTTTTTGTGCAACGCCTATTGAAGGAAGATATCGGAACCTATATTGACCGAGCCAAGCTAGTTGAAACCGTGGAACTGTCTACAGACGGCATTGCCATTGCGAAAGGCAAGGATGGTGTGGCTTACGGTTCGGTCATGATTGCACAAACGGCAGATATTTTGCTCACGATGCAAGGTGTGTTGGCGTCATTTGTCATTGCACCACGCGCAGACGGAAAAATTGGGATAAGCGCCAGATCGCTTGGTGAACTCAATGTGCAACTTGTGATGGAGGAGCTCGGTGGAGGCGGACATTTGACGAATGCTGCATGTCAGTTAGACGTAGAATCTGTTGAGGAAGCCGAAGCCATGTTAAAATCAATAGTAGAGATTAAAATGGAGAGGGGAAATTCATAATGAAAGTAATCTTCTTACAAGACGTTAAGGGTAAAGGGAAAAAAGGTGAAGTGAAGGATGTAGCAGTAGGTTATGCACAGAACTTCCTGTTGAAAAATAAGCTAGCTATTGAAGCGACACCTGCTAATTTAAGTGCACTTGATGGCCAGGAAAAGCGTACGCAGAAAGATGCGGCTGAAGAATTGGCAGCTGCCAAACAGTTGAAAGAAAAAATCGATACAATTACTGTTGAACTGAAAGCAAAATCGGGTGAAGGTGGCCGCCTATTCGGTTCAATTACAACAAAACAAATTGCAGATGCATTAAATAAAAGTGAAGGCATTAAAGTAGATCGTCGTAAAATGGATTTGCCAGATGCTATTCGTGCACTTGGCTATACGAATGTACCGGTGAAACTTCACCCGGACGTAGTCGCAACATTTAAAGTACATGTTGTAGAAGAATAATAAGGGGATAGACAGATGGACCAGATGATCGATCGCGTCCCACCACATAATAATGAAGCGGAGCAGTCGGTCATTGGAGCTATCTTCCTTGAACCGCAAGCGCTCATTACAGCGGCAGAAGTACTCACACCTGAAGACTTCTATAGGATTGCGCATCAGAAAATTTTCGATACGATGATTAGCTTGAGTGACAAAGGACAAGCAATTGACGTTGTGACGGTTACTGAAGAGCTGTCGGCGAAAAAGGAGTTGGAGGATGTTGGCGGAATTTCATATTTAATGGAAATCGCCAACACTGTGCCAACTGCAGCCAATATCGTACATTATGCCAATATTGTTGAAGAGAAGGCACTTCTAAGACGTCTTATCCGTGTTGCCACAACGATTGTGGAAGACGGCTATACAAGGGAAGACGAAGTAGAGGCGTTATTATCCGAGGCAGAAAAGAAAATGATGGAAGTTTCCAATCGGAAAAATGCAGGTGACTTCCGACATATTAAAGATGTACTCGTTGAAACGTACGACAACATCGAGCTTCTTCATACGCGTCAGGGAGATATCACGGGTATTCCGTCGGGCTTCACCGATTTAGATAAAATGACGGCCGGCTTTCAGCGCAATGATTTGGTCATTCTCGCGGCCCGTCCTTCTGTAGGTAAGACAGCATTTGCCTTGAATGTGGCTCAAAACGTAGCCACAAGAACAAATGAGAATGTGGCTATCTTTAGTTTGGAGATGGGCGCAGATCAGCTAGTTACGCGGATGCTCTGTGCAGAAGGAAATATTGACGCGCAGGTGATGCGGACGGGAACGCTAGAAGCGGAAGACTGGCGCAAACTGACGATGGCGATGGGGAGCCTGTCGAATGCCGGTATTTTCATCGATGATTCTTCCGGTATCCGTGTCAATGAAATTCGCTCAAAATGTCGTCGCCTACAGCAAGAACACGGACTAGGCATGATTATCATCGATTATTTACAATTGATTTCCGGTAGTGGTCGTGCAGGGGAAAATAGGCAACAAGAAGTATCGGAAATCTCCCGTTCATTAAAAGGACTGGCAAGGGAGTTAAAAGTATGTGTCATCGCATTATCTCAGCTCTCCCGTGGTGTAGAGCAGCGTCAAGATAAGCGCCCGATGATGTCGGATCTCCGGGAGTCTGGGAGTATCGAGCAAGATGCGGACATCGTGTCGTTCCTTTATCGTGAAGATTATTATGATAAAGAAACAGAAAACCAAAATATCATTGAAATCATCATTGCCAAGCAGCGTAACGGTCCAACGGGTACTGTCTCACTCGCTTTCGCAAAAGAATACAACAAATTCGTCAACATTGACTGGAGTCAACACGAACAACCAGCCTATTAAAAGCACGCCGATTGAAGAGGATCATTTCTTCAACCGGTGTGTTTTTTTTGATGGAGTAGATGAAAAATGAGAGACAGTCTATACATAGGTGGCATGTAAGATTTTCACCTACTATTCAGCGAAGGTACCTTACAAGCCGTCGCCGAAGCCGTGAGACTGGCAGTGGTTTTCTGCCTGGCTTATGGCGGGAGGTATCCGCAAGCGCCGAGTGTTGTTAGTAAGATTATTTAGTTCAAGTCATATAGAATTGGAGAAATAAGTAAAGAAAGTGTCAACTTTTTGTCTGTAAAGACATGTAATAAAAGAACCAAAAACTGGGATTATGACAAAGATGACGAAAAAATGTTCATTGTAACAGTCAAATAGGCAGAAAAACGTAAAAAAAGCGCTAAAAAAGAGATGATTGACCGATAGTAACGTTGAAAAATACCAGTAATTATAAGTAATCGAGAATACTTGGAAGGTATTATACAAACGTATTACAAAGGACTGTAATCTCACAAGTGCTAGATTAGATATGTTAAATTGAAGAAGTGCAAAAATCAATATACACGTATACAATCGTTTTCGATTGATCGATAGAAGGAGTTTACTACATGATTTTCAAGAAAAGTCATAAGGATGAACGGGCGGGTAGACAGACAGGGATGAACAAATCGCTGAAACGTATTCCGCACGTTATCATCATTACGATCATGCTAGCTGGTCTTAGCATGAATACCGTTTTCGCAAAGGTAGTAGAGAATGCAGGTTTGTCTACGATATATCATGTCTATTCGAGTGGAGAATATATCGGGATGCTCTCTGATGAGCAACAGTTAGAGCAACTAAAGGAACGGAAATTACAGCAAGCCACCACTGAATTTGGTGAGCTGCCACTAAGTATTGCGAACGAATTATCAGTCATTCCAGAGCGGGTCTTTGTTGCCGAAACAGATGACGTGAACGTTTTGGAAAAGCTCCAATCCACGCTGACTGTCGAGGCAGAAGCAGTTGGAGTTAGTGTGAACGATGATGTAGCGCTTTATGTTAAAGATGCAAGGGCTTATGAGGAGTTACTTCGTCAGCTAAAACTTCAATCGGTTAGTGAGGCTGAACTAACACAATTTGAAGCACGTGTGGCGTCAACTGAACCATTACCACCGTTACAGGCTGGTGAAACGCGTGTAACAAACATCTTATTAAGTGCTAATATCCAATCAGAAAAAGGGAAAACAGCACCTGAAGCTGTACTAAGTGTTGAGCAAGCATTGAGTCAATTGAACAAAGGGAAACAGATTGAAAAGAAATATGTAGTTAAATCGGGTGACGTCTTTGAAAAGATTGCAGCTGCTCACAAGATGACAACTGCAGAATTGCTCGAAGTGAATCCAGGGATGACGACAGAGACCATTTTGCATATAGATGATGAGTTAAACGTTATTGTTTTTGAACCTTACGTAGAGGTTGAAGTTCACTATGAATCAAAAAAGGTGGAAACGATTCAACATAAACAAGTAACAAAAGAAGATAGCTCCGCATATAAAGGTGACAAAAATGTAACGCAAAAAGGCGTGGACGGTCAGAAGGAAGTTACAGAACAAATTCGCAAACAAAACGGTCAGGTGATTGGGAAATCAACATTGGAAGAAAAAACGTTGACGGAACCAATTGACCAAGTGACTGTTGTAGGGACAAAAGTAGTACCTTCAAGAGGAACAGGCACTTTCGTTTGGCCAACAGTTGGTGGTTATGTATCCAGTCCAATGGGTGCACGCTGGGGCAGCACACATTTGGGGATGGATATCGCTCGTCCTTCATCACGTTCGATTCTAGCAGCAGACAATGGAGTTGTGACAGCTGTAGGCGTCTATGGTACGTATGGCAACCGAATTGTCATTAAGCATAACAATGGCTATGAGACGTTGTACGGCCATCTAGCTTCGATGGATGTACGTGTAGGACAAGTTGTCTCGCGAGGTACTAAGATAGGCGTAATGGGTTCAACAGGTCGTTCAACAGGTGTTCATCTTCACTTTGAAGTTATCAAGAATGGTACGAATATCAATCCGATGAGTGTGTTGAGATAATAGAGGTAATGAGGGACAGTACACAAAGTGGTACTGTCCTTTTCTTTCATCTTCTTTTAAGTATTTCCCGGGAAATGATAGAAAGTAGGACGTGCGAATCATCGTGAACAATGATAGAGTAAAAGAACAATTAGAGTGGTGCCAATAGGGCGGGAAGGGGTAATAAGCATGCAAGATAAAACAATTCTCGTTGTTGATGATGAAAGACCAATTGCGGATATTTTGGAGTTTAATTTAAAAAAAGAAGGCTTTACGGTGTTCTGTGCCTATGATGGGGATGAAGCATTAGAGAAGGTCGAAGAAGTGAAGCCGGATATTATGTTGCTCGATATTATGTTACCGAAGCGAGATGGTATGGAAGTATGCCGGGAAGTCCGGAAAAAGTACGATTTTCCCATCATTATGCTAACTGCAAAAGACTCGGAAATTGATAAAGTACTTGGCTTAGAACTAGGTGCTGATGATTATGTAACCAAACCATTTGGAACGAGAGAGCTCATTGCCCGGGTAAAAGCAAATTTACGTCGACATATGAAATCTGTCGCAGAAGAACAAGAGGAGTCGACGAACGATATTACAGTCGGCAATCTGATTATTCAGCCGGATGCCTATCTTGTATTGAAAAGAGATGAAACAATCGAACTGACCCATCGCGAGTTTGAGTTGCTGCATTATCTAGCCAAACATATCGGTCAAGTGATGACGCGTGAGCATTTATTGCAAACGGTTTGGGGCTATGACTATTTTGGTGATGTGCGAACGGTCGATGTGACGATTCGACGCCTGCGTGAAAAAATTGAAGATACACCAAGTCATCCGGCATGGATTGTCACAAGACGTGGTGTTGGTTATTATTTACGAGATCCAGAACAGGAGTAAATGCGATGCAGAAAGTAGGATTTTTTCGATCCATCCACGTAAAGTTTGTGCTGATTTATGTCATGCTAATTTTGATTGCGATGCAAATTATTGGGCTTTACTTTGCAAGTGAACTCGAAGAGACGCTAAAAAAGAACTTCACGCAATCCATTGACGATCGGATGAACATGATGGAGTTTAGCGTGCGTGAGGAAATGAATAACGGAAAGTTTACAGATGATCCGAAAGCATTGGAAGAGAGCTTGAAGAATGTTTTAAATGGTTTTACTTCAGAAGATATCAATGAAACTCGAGTTATTAATTCAAAATATACGGTGTTAGCGACGTCCGTCTTGGAAAATCGATCGATGATTGGTCAGGTGTCCAAGGATGAAATTATTCGTAAGTCGTTAACATCTGAATCACCAGCGGATACGATTCGTCTCGATAATAAGGGATATAGAATATGGGTCCGCGCAATGCCCATTACATCGGGAAAAGAAGTCATTGGAACGTTATATGTGGAGTCGGATATTGAAAAGGTATTTACACAAATCGATGAAGTGAATGAAATCCTTGCAGTAGGCACGGCAGTTTCATTGACGATTACGGTCATTCTCGGTATTTTTATCGCACAGACGATGACGAGGCCGATATCGGATATGCGACGTCATGCACAGGCAATGGCAAAAGGAAACTATTCGCAGAAGGTTCATGTCTATGGCAATGATGAGATGGGACAGTTGGCAATTGCTTTTAACCATTTAACAAACCAATTGCAAGAATCGCAGTCGACGACGGAAAGTGAGCGGCGGAAACTTGCATCCGTTCTTGAGAATATGACGGATGGGGTTATTGCAACGGATCGGAAAGGACGAGTCAGTCTTATTAATGATTCAGCGCTTAGCATGCTGAGAATGACCCGAGATATCGTGTTAAATCGCCCAATATCCAGTATTCTTGGAGTAGAACAGGAATATGACTTTGAAGATTTGATTCAAATAAACGATTCGATTGCGCTTGATTTTAGTACGGTTGAAAGGCCTTACATTTTGCGAGCTACTTTTTCTGTCACACAACGGGAAACAGGTTTTGTGAATGGACTGATTGTTGTCTTGCATGATAATACAGAGCAAGAGAAAATCGATATGGAGCGTCGTGAGTTCGTTTCAAACGTATCACATGAGCTACGAACGCCATTGACGACGATGCGTAGCTATTTGGAAGCATTGGCTGAAGGTGCATGGAAAAATGAAGAGATTGCACCTGCATTTTTGCATGTTACGCAAACTGAAACAGAGCGGATGATTCGGCTCGTGAATGATTTATTGAAACTGTCGAGAATGGATAGCAGAGACTATGATTTGAATAAAGAGTGGGTTGAATTTAATCATTTTTTCAACTCGATTATTGATCGCTTTGATTTTTCAAAGTCACAAGATGTCCGTTTTCAGCGTTTACTTCCATCAACAGATTTATTTGTTGAAATCGATACAGATAAAATGACGCAAGTAATCGATAATATCATTTCTAATGCATTAAAGTATTCCCCAAATGGCGGTAATGTGCGCTTCGGTATAACAGTGTCAGATCAATTCATCAATGTGATGATTTCAGATGATGGTATGGGAATTCCAAAAGAAAATGTCAAACGTATTTTTGACAGGTTCTACCGCGCAGATCGTGCACGATCACGAGCGATGGGAGGAACGGGACTTGGCCTTGCGATTGCACGCGAAATGGTCATGGCGCATGGGGGAGATATATGGGCGGAAAGTGAAGAGGGCAGAGGGACCACCATCTTCTTTACGCTGCCATTTGAACAACAAGAGGACGGTGAGTGGGATTGAAATATATTGAGCCAGTGAAGTCGATTATTTTACTACTGCTTGTCGCCTTAAGTGTGACATTTACTTTTTCAATTTGGACATATACACCACGCTATGACATGGCTGAACAACCGTTGATTAGCGATATTCCCATTGCTGAAAAAAGAACGATGGATGAAGTCGTAAAACCGTACAAAATGGTTTTCAATTTTGAGGAAGGCTTGAGAGGTACATCAGCGCCAGAAGATATTAATTATATTTTGAATGAAATGAAAAAGTGGAAAGTATCGGCGTTCACGTTGGAGGACAGCAATTTTGGTGCAGAGGAAATGAATAGCTTATTGCGAAGACCAAATCGGCTTACGCTTTATTTTCATGGTGAAGTGCCATTTCCAGTGTATGATGGTGTCCTGAACATCGAAGATTCAAATGTACCAGGGGATTCTTTTGATCGACTGATTGTTGATTGGAATCAAGCGAGCAATACAATGGATCTCTATTTTGTGAGTAGAACGAACAACTTGCTGTATAGTGCAAAAGCCAAAATAGGTAACTACCCGAACTTTAATCGTTCCATTTTGGCGTGGGGGATGGAGTTGGGAGAATACACGGAGGCCAATCCGAATCATTCAACATTTATCGCTGTACCGACGGCTCCCGTTGAAATCATCCAGAATACGTATTTGCAAAGAGAAATTGAAACGACTCGTTTCCGAGACGCCTTGTTTAGTGGTTCAAATACTGTACGTTCCAACCAAATTGGAGCGACACATGAGGAATTTGGGGACGACCATGCCAAGATGAGTGTCGATACTGAAAACAAGATGTTGGAGTACTATATTCCAGCTGTAGAAAGCCATGAACTTGCCATCCCTTCAGAATTGTTACTGAATACGATTGACTTTGTAAATGAGCATGGTGGTTGGACAGATGATTTCAGATATATGGCAATGAGTCCAAAAGAGCGGCATGTAAAGTTTCAATTATTTGTTCAAGGGCTACCCGTGTTTAGTGACAAATCCGGCTTAACAGAAATTGAACAAATCTGGGGAGATAAACGCGTTTTTCGTTATGTCCGCCCCTATTATACATTGGAATTACTTCCGTTAGAGTCAACAGTGGAGCTGCCGTCAGGGATTGACGTTGCCAATAAGCTTAAAACCTCCAGCAACGTTGATTTTGATGTCATTGAAGAAATTTCATTAGGCTATTTTATGACGCATGATAAAGATCGTGGTTTTTTCACGATGGAACCTTCTTGGTTTTACTTGATAAAAGGCAGTTGGCACCGTTACTCACCTGATGGACTAGGAGGTGCAGGACTTGGATTGGAATAAGACAAAGACTATCTTCATCGTCGTGTTTTCCATTTTGAACGTATTTCTCTATTCATTGTATTTAAATAGGCATACAGAAGCGCAAAATATTCAAGTGATTGGGACAACCTCCATTGAAGATTCGTTGAAGATGGATGATATTACGTTTGACACCTTACCGATTTATAAAAAAGATTCGTCACATATCTCGGCAAAAACAGCGGAATTCACCAACGAACAAGTAAGAAAACTTGAAAATCAAACGGTGGGGATTATCAATGGCACGCAAATCCAGTCAAAATTACAGACGCCTATCAGTATAAAAAATGCAAAGGGAGATTTTACGTTTACAGAATTTCTTTCAAAGTATGTGCTGAAGGGTGAAGAGTATGGGTTATGGAAAGTAGATAAAGAGGAACGGGAAGCGATTTTTTTCCAAAAAGTGAATGACGGGCCGATTTATTTTAGTCCAAATGCAATGCTAACTGTCCATTTTGATGAGGATGGTAAAGCGACAAGCTACGAGCAGACGATGTTTGATGACTTTGTGAGCTTTAACCGTAAAAAAGATTTGCTATCTCCAATTGAGGCGATTGGTTCACTATTCTCACGCGGCTATTTGAAGCAAGGTTCAACGGTGAAAGATGTGACATTTGGTTATTCCATACTCGCTCAGATGTCGGAAACACAACTGTTTGCTCCAACGTGGCATCTTCGTGTAGAATTGAAGAATGGTGAGATTGAAGATCACTTTATTAACGCCATTGAAGGTAAAATTGTAGAGTTCCAGCCTGAAACGTTGGAAGCTGATCATGAATGAGAGGTAATCGTAATGCGTTTTAGTGTGCTCGCAAGCGGTAGTACGGGCAATGCAATTTATATAGAGAATGATGAACATACTTTTCTAGTGGACGCTGGATTTAGCGGCAAGAAGATGGAAAGTTTAGTAGCAGGTATTGATCGTTCAATGAAACAAATTGATGGTATTTTTGTTACGCATGAGCATAGCGACCATATTAAAGGTATTGGTGTTGTTGCACGAAAGTATGGCATTCCAATCTATGCGAATGCTAAAACGTGGCAAGCGATGGATAGTCTTGTTGGTGCTATTCCGCTAGATCAGCGTTTTCAATTTGATATGGAAACCGTCAAATCCTTTGGTTCACTCGATGTTCAATCCTTTGGTGTATCACATGATGCGGCGGATCCGATGTTTTATATTTTTCATGAGAATGGTAGAAAGCTCGTGATTATTACGGATACGGGCTATGTTAGTGACCGCATGAAGGGGTTTATTCGCGGGGCGGATTCGTATGTATTTGAAAGTAACCATGACGTTGGGATGTTGCAAATGGGACGTTATCCATGGTCTATCAAGCGACGTATTCTGAGCGATGTTGGCCATGTGTCTAATGAAGATGCGGCTGTTGCAATGAGTGAAGTTGTTGAACAGAAGAATACGCGTATTTATTTGTCCCATTTAAGTAAAGATAATAATATGAAAGATCTTGCGAGAATGAGTGTATCGCAAACATTGCAAACATGCGGTATTATGACGGGTGAGTATGTCCATTTGTATGATACAGATGCCGATCAACCGACTGAGCTTGTGACTGTATAGAGAAATGGGGAAAAATCTTGCCTGCGGGTGAGGTTTTTTCTTTTTCAAATCGATAAAATCGGGTAAGGTTAATGAAAGGGTTATTAAGAAAGGAAGAGGAGCATGGACGAATTGAATCGACCTTCTGATGAGGAGGAGTTAACGTCTGAAGTCCCGGAAAGTAAGCCACATTATGAAACAAGATCGGCGTATCAACCAGCGGCTCCACCACCCAAACGGAGAGGCGGATTTTTACCAAGTCTGTTTGGTGCGATTGGTGGGGGATTACTCGTTTGGCTACTAATGACGAACTTGTCGGGGACACCAAAACAAACGAGCAGTGATACCGAGCAGACGAAAGAACATGGATCTACTGTACAAACTGAAAAAATTGCGGTTGATGTCAATACGGATGTCACAGAGATTGTTGCAAAGATGGCGGATTCTGTTGTCGGGGTGACTAATTTACAGTCGGTTCGCGATTTTAGGTCGCCAACAGCAACAACGAGGGAAACAGGAACGGGATCTGGTGTTATTTATAGGAAACAAGGTGACAAAGCGTATATTGTAACGAATCATCATGTCATCGAGGGTGCGCAAGAGATTGAAATTACTTTCGATGATGGTTCCAAGACGGCTGGAGACCTGGTAGGTAGTGATATGTGGACCGATTTAGCAGTGATTGAAATAGAGGCGAAAGCAGTTAAGACCGTCATTGAATTTGGTGACTCAGATGTATTAAAACGTGGGGAGACCGTTATTGCTATCGGTAATCCACTTGGACTTGGTTTTTCCGGCTCTGTAACGGTAGGCGTTGTATCAGGAAAAGATCGTTCGATTCCAATGGATTTTGATAATAATGGAGCCGTGGATTGGTATGCAGACGTGTTGCAAACCGATGCAGCCATCAATCCAGGGAATTCGGGTGGAGCGCTTATCAATATGGCAGGTCAGCTGATCGGCATTAACTCGATGAAAATCTCGGAGTCAACAGTTGAAGGTATTGGTTTGGCGATTCCTATTAACTTGGCTACTCCAATTATTGATCATCTTGAAAGGACAGGTACGGTCAATCGTCCAACAATGGGTGTTACACTTCTCGATTTACGGAGCGTATCGGCTCGGCAACAGCGTGAAATGTTTCAATTACCATCAGATGTAACAGATGGTGTAATCGTTACGGAAGTATTACGAAATTCACCGGCATTAGAGGCGGGCGTGGAACAATATGATGTTATCGTAGAGATGGACGGTGAAAAAATCGAGGACATGGTCGGTTTGCGTAAACATCTGTATAATGTGAAGAACGTGGGAGATACCATGCATATGAAAGTGTATAGAGCAGGTCGCCTCGTTGAAATTGAAATGGTGTTGAAAGATGGCGACTCGTTTTAACTTGAACCACTAGAAATTTCATACTTATACACAACCAAAATGAAAAATCTTATCCACAGCAGGCAAAATAGCGAATTGGCGGCTATTTTGCCTGTTTTTATTATTATTTTCAACCTTTGTGGATAAGTCAGAATCTTTGTGAATAACTTTGTGCAAAAGAAAATTGAGGAAAGAAGGGATTAAAATGAAAACTTATAGCTGTGAAACCCATATAAATCACGCACTTGACGTTTTTGTTGCGGCGGAAGAGAAGTTTCCGATTATGGAAGCGATAGCGGAAGATGAAAAGTTATCCACAAACTGTGCCTATTGTGAACAGGTAGCATTGTATATTGTGTCAAGCGAAAAAACGGACACAACATGTAGATAACTATTGTGGATATGTGCATAAGTTCTGTTAATAACAATAATAAAAGGGTGGACAACTTGTGAATATTACAATTGTGACGGTAGGAAAGCTAAAAGAGAAGTATTTAAAAATGGGCATTGAGGAATTTTCAAAACGACTCGGTGCTTACGCAAAAATCGATTTAGTCGAAGTGGCGGATGAAAAAGCACCCGAATCTTTGAGCGAAGCAGATATGGAAATCGTTAAGAAAAAGGAAGCGGATCGTATTTTAGCGAAAGTCGGGGCAGATGCGTACGTCATTGCACTGGCGATTGAGGGAAAGATGAAAACATCTGAAGAATTGGCCAAGGACTTGGAGTCATTGATGACCTATGGGCGAAGTAAGGTTGTATTTATCATCGGTGGCTCACTTGGGCTACATGACCGTGTGATGAAGCGCGCAGATGAATACTTATCATTCTCGAAAATGACTTTTCCGCATCAAATGATGAAGCTAATTTTGTTGGAGCAGGTGTATCGGGCGTTCAGGATAATGAAAAATGAACCGTATCATAAGTAAATGCGAGCCCAATTCAAAATCCAGGAGTAGTGTTTTCTGCGACAGAAGTAATTACACTGAGGCGTAATTGATGGGGATACTAAAAAAGGCGGGGTATGAACTAGATGAATCAAAAAACAATTGCGGATATACGCAAACATTTTAAAACAGAGACAGATCTATTAACCATAAAAACAATCTACAATGTATATATTCAACAAGAAAACAACGAAATTTATCACGAGGCACGTACCCGGTTTGCGATGTTGGAGCAGGAACAGCAAGAACTATTTTTCATCAATTTTAAAAAGGTGTTGGGTGGGAAAATAGGAAGCAAGTTGTTTGAAGTCCGGTTCCAGCGACCGTCTGAAGAAGAAGTAAACGAGACGCAACAAATATTATATGATGGACTTCATGCAGAAGATGAAGAAACATGGGAAGCATATATGAAAGAAATCGTCACGAAAATGACTGAGCATATCCAATACGAAAAAGATGTCGTTGTGACGTTTATACGCGGTCAGTATAATAAACCGACAAAACGTCATAGTGAAGAATCCGAAGTTGCAGAGCGTGACGAAGTATATACGACGCCCTTTATTTTATGTAGCATCAATCAAACCATGCAGCCGAAGCGCACGTTGACATTCGACTTTGTGGAAAAGGCGTTCAAATCGACGTTTATCGAAGATCCAATCATTAATGTCACATCGCCGCTTGGTGGATTTCTGTTCCCGAGTTTTACCGACAATGCGGCAGATGTCAATCATATCGTATATGCTGCAGGCAAAGTGAATAAGCCGGATTTCCATTTTATTGAACAGGTTTTGGAAGGCGAGGAATTCATGACGGCTGTGGAAGATAAAGTTGTCTTCGAGGAAATTGTTAAGTCGGTTGCGGGCGAGGAGTTGGATACGCGGACGATTGCGAGCGTGTACGATGAAATACAGGCAATGATGGAAGTGGCTGCGGAAGACGATGCCGCGGATAGTATACCGATGCTAGACACGAAAGAAGTTGCACGCGTGTTGAAAGCAGGAGGAATTCATGACGTGGATGTAGATGATGTCGAGCGAGCGTTTCGCAATGTCATTGAAGATGAAACGTATGAGATGCAAGCGAGTCACGTTGTCCCGAGTTATGCAACAAAGTCCATTAAAATCGAAACGAAAGTCGCCAATATCGCAATCAGCCCGCAAGATTTACGTTATGTTCGGCAAGTGAGGGTAGATGGACGTCGCTGTCTGTTAATAGAAGTAGAAGAAGATACAACAATCGAAGGGTTTACATTGCCGCTAGAGGAATTGTGAGGAATGGGAAATGCCACTCACTCGGAGGTTTGGGTGAGTGGCTATGCACCGTGCGTACATATATCCGCAATTCGGACAGAGAAGCTCATCTGTATCTATACGAATGGAAGTCAGCGGTTAGTTGAATTCTTTATTTCAACTCATATAGTAGAAAACCTCATTTAGACGCGTTATGGAGATCCGTACCACAAGTAAATGGCAAATAGACTACATAAGTATCAGCTTGTATGAGATATATTTAGCAAAGGTAATTGATAAAAGGAGATATTCGCAGTATGTTTGACTTCTTAAAACGAACAAAATTAGTAAAAGACGATTTAAAAGGCATGGCAAAGTTAATGTATCAAGATGTTTCAGAAGATGTTTGGGATAAAGAGAACCTTACTAAAAGAAATTTAGATTTCTCTATTGAAAGCACTCGATTTATTGATTTGTATGTGAAAAGATTAATGGATACGGAAGAAGGCACTGAACTGTTGAATAAACACTTTGACAATTTTGTAGTTCGAATAGGCGCATATATAGGGGAGGTTATTAAAAATAATATTAAGCAGGATTTTTATTGGTATGAGTTTGATTCTGTTTACGTTTACTCTTCTGTACTTGACGAAATTCATAGGAGTGAAAAATCCTATAGTCTCCTATATTCTAAAAAGAGGGATATTGTTATATTACCGTTGTTAGAAACAAAACATTTCTTGGAAGGAACTTCTCGGTACTCTAATTTTTTAGCTTATGTAGAAGAAATGATTAAGAAAAATTCTTAAATAACGTCAAATTAGTGTTTGCCGGTCATGATAAGGCGAGCCGTATCATAAGTAAGTTAAAGAGGTGTTGAGTAGATGAAATCCTATACACAGTTTGAACGAAGAAAGTATATACTGGACGAGCTAGAAAAATACAATCGTGTAATGGTAAATGATTTAGCCAAATTACTAAATGTAACGACAGAAACAATTCGAAGAGACTTAGACCTGCTACATAAGGAAGGAAAACTGACAAAAATACATGGCGGTGCGATTAAGAAAAAGGATTACACATTAGAATTTTATTTTAATAAGCGTCGAAATGAAAATATGGAAGAAAAACGAAAAATTGCAATGGAAGCAAGTAAATTGGTAGAGGATAATGATATTATTGCAATTGAAATAGGAACGACGACAATGCAAATATTAGACTATATTTATGACAAAAAAAACTTAACAATCTTAACGAACTCCATCCCTGTCGTTAATAAAACGATTGAACTGAAAGAACAATATTCATTCGACTGCAATCTAATCGTCTTCGGCGGAATGTTAAACTCCAATTCATTAGCATTGTCTGGCGACCTAACGTTAAATTTCCTTGAGCAGTTTACTGTTAATAAATTATTTGCTTCATGTGATGGAATTTCGTTAGAAAAGGAGCTAACATGTTCGTATATTGAGGATGCGCAAACTTTTCAGCAACTAAAGAAAAATGCAAAACAAACGATCATGATGGTAGATGAGTCAAAGTTCAACTTAACGAAGTTTTATAAAAGTGGAAGTTTCAATGATATCGATGTGTTGTATACAAACGCTAAGCTCGATGAAAAATGGCAAAACGTCCTAACAAGTAAAGGGATTGAAGTAATAACGATATAGAAAGAAAATACTGGAAAAGACAATTTCTCGATAAGATGGGAAATTGTCTTTTTGTGTCTAGAAAACCACCTCCTGGATTGGTTTATATGTTGTTTTAATTTGTTAATATGTGAGTTTTTATAATTCGTTAACAAAAAACCAACATTGGGTTAATAATCCGTCCGTACAATATGATTCAGGAGGTGGTAAGCGTGCAAGTAAAGTTATCAAGAGCCATGTTCTTTTTATTACCAGTTGGAATACCTCTTACATTATTTTGGGTGATTCCGAATTTGTATAGCTTAGGTATTAGTTTTACGGACTGGGATTTCATGGTGATTGGTTTTAATTTTGTCGGCCTAGATAATTACATTGATTTGTTTACACAACCATTTTTTATACAGGCGTTGTTAAACACTCTATATTTTGGAGTCGGGACCATTGTTCCAACAATTGTATTAGGATTGGGCTTTGCATTGTTTTTCCAAAAGAATTTCAAAGGTTCTACGATTTATAAATTACTCATTTTTTCACCATGGGTAACGCCGACTGTAGCTATATCCATTGTATGGTCACTTTTATATGAACCTGATTATGGGATTATCAATAAGACGCTAGGATTGTTTGGGATACCTGGTTTGGATTGGCTACAGAGCAGTAAAACAGCGATGCTAGCAGTCATTATTGTCACAGTATGGAAGTTAATTGGGTGGACAATGATTTTCTATATCGGAGCCTTAGAGAAAGTACCTGACAGCTTGTATGAAGCAGCTAGTATCGATGGAGCGAATTCATGGGAGAAGCTTAAAAATATAACACTCCCATTGGTTTCTCCAACAACATTTTTCCTAATTGTGATCAATACCATTACTTCCATACAGGCTTATGATCAAATTAAAATCTTAACACAAGGTGGACCAAGTGGTTCAACGCGAACATTGCTCTATTTATTCTTTCAACAAGCATTTGAAGAATTTGAAATGGGATCTGCAACGGCTATTGCATTTTTCATACTCATCATTACAGTCCTATTATCCGTTATCAACAAGGTAATAGGTGATAAGTGGGTGAACTACTAAGATGAATAATCGTAAAAAAGCTTCATTGATTGTAAAGCATCTCTTTTTGGCTCTATCAAGTATTTTGTTTGTCTTTCCATTCATATGGATGATACTTGGTTCGTTCAAAACATCCAATGAGGTATTAAAAGGTGGTTTTTGGCCTGAGAAATTTCAATGGGAAAATTATCGGGAAGTATTGGACATACTCCCTTTGCAAACGTATCTATTTAATAGTTTTTATACATCTATGATTATTACAGTGTATGTCCTTGGTTCGTCCGCACTTTATGCTTATATGCTGACATTTTACAGGTTTAAAGGTAGGCGATTGACATTTGGTGTTGTGATGGCAATGTACATGATTCCTGGTGCTGTATCGTATGTCCCGGTGTATGTAATTTTAGCCAACATGGGTTTACTCAACACACACTTGGGATACATCATCTCCATGTCAGTTAGTGTCTTCGGTATTTTTTATTTAAAACAGTCTTTCCACAATGTTGGATTTGAAACAATAGAAGCGGCCAAAATTGATGGGGCTAATGACTGGAAGATTCTTTGGAAGATTGTTTTTCCAATGACTCGCTCATCCTTTGTAACACTAGGTTTGGTAACATTCATAGGAAATTACAATAACTATATGTGGCCAGCTCTTATATTGAATGACGGAAGTAAGAAATTGATCACTAACGGAATTGCTGATTATTTCATTAATAGTTCTTTAGGAAGAGATTGGTCGCACATTATGGTGGCAAGTACAATCGCCACAGTACCTCTTTTAATCGTATTTATAGTTTTACAAAAATGGTTCCTTTCAGGCGTTAATGATTCAGGAATAAAAGGCTAACTAAACTACATATAAAGGAGACATTCTGGATGAGAAAATTAGTAATGATTTTAACAGTTTTGCTCTTATTTGTTGGAGCACTTGCAGGTTGCTCAGGAGGGCAAGGAAGTACTGTCAAAGTTAGTAAAGAAGGCGATAAAATTGTTGTACCATTTATCAATGGAGTAGGCGGTTCACTTGCGGATCGCTTAGATGAAATTGTGAAAGAGTATAATGATAGTCAGGATAAATATGTCGTGAAAACGACGAAAGCAGGTAACTACACGGAGTCATATCAAAAGCTTCAAAGTGGATTTGCAGCGAATAACCAAGAAGCGATTGCATTAATAGGTTCAAATGTCGTGCAAGATTATATTAAGAAAGAGTTAATTGTACCTATGGATGAATATATAAATTCGGATAATGAATTAAAAGTAGAGGATTATGGTAAAGGCTTTATTGAGCAAGCGAGATTTGACGGGGATTTATATGGAATCCCTTTATATGGTACAACCCAGGTTCTTTATTACAATAAAAAAGTGTTAAAAGAGAATGGCTTTACTGCTGATGACTTAAAGACGTGGGAAGGGTTAGAAGAAGTAGCACAAAAAGTTTCAAAACGTGATGCAAATGGTGATGTGACATACGCGGGTTGGATGCCAATTTGGGGCACATCAAACTTAATTGACGCGGTTCACAGTGCTGGGGGAAGTGTATTAAGTGAAGATGGAACAAAAGTGTTAATCAACGATGAAACATGGGTCACGGTATGGGAGAAATTTCGGACATGGCTTCATGAAGATAAAATCATGGATATTCACACAGGGGGAACAGGATGGGAATATTGGGACAACACGATCATTGATTTAGTTGAAGGGAGAACGTTGGGCTTTACAGGTTCATCTGGCGACCAAGGATTTGTATTTAAATCCTTAGGTGAGGGGGGAGATGAGCAAGACAGACTTGACACATTTGGCGTGCTACCACAACCAGGTTGGGAGAATCATAAACCAGCACCAAAATTAGAAACGTATTTATTAACATTAACAAGAAATATTGACCCAGAAGTAGCGCAAGGCGCGTATGATTTTATGAAATTCGCGACAAGTACTGAGAAAACGGCGGAATGGTCAATGGCAACAGGCTATATACCTGTTCAAAATAATGTAACAGATTATGGACCTTATGCAGAGTTTGTTAAAAAGCAGCCACAAGCATTAGTTCCTTTAGAGCAAGCAAATCAATACGGAGTGATGCCATTTTTGGATCCAACAGATGGCAAAATCAATGATGCATTAAACGTAGCTAAGGACAAGGTAGAAATTGAAGGAGTCCCTGCAAAACAAGCATTGGATGAAGCCGCTAAAATTGCGCAGGAAGCATTAGATAAAGTGCTAGAAAAACAGAAATAAACTTTTCATGCAGTACTTTGTCAAGAAATAAGAGCCCCCTATATTGGGTTATTAAAAATAGAAAAGGTGTGAAAATCATGATTGAATTGAAAGGTTCCATGACTCTTTCTCCATTTGTTAAAAACAAACATCATTTGGTAATGGATGTAATTGATATTGTCAACTTTACAGTAACTATTGATCAGGGAGTTAGTCGAAAAATACCTCTGTTATTAATTTTAAGAGACCCTAATGGGCATGTACGTCTACAGTATCAAACACCGATAGTTAGTGAGAAATTGGCCGTTGCAAAAGATTCAAAGTATTGCTCAGCGGGTTGTGTTGGAGGAGAAATATCGTCCGGTAACTGGGAATTAGAAGTAGTATATACCCCGCATTGTGCGGATAAAGCACTTAAATTTACGGGGACAAAACTGGATTATCAAGTGAATATAGTAGTGAATGACGAGTTAGAACGAGAATATAATCGAGCGCATTTTTGTAAGGAAAATGTATTTATTGAAGCATCCAATTTTGAAAAAGTAGTGAATGAAGAGCATCGTTGGTACAAAGGAGATTTTCATGTCCACACCGATTTGACAGATGGCGATATGGATGATCAGCTGGCAATGAGCGTATGTGAAAAACAAGAGTTGGATTTTTTATATGTAACGGAACATAATATTGTTACGCCATCTTATCAAAAAGGAAGCACATTAATCATACCATCGATGGAACTTACAACTCCTTATGGGCATTACAATGTATTCGGGATAAAAGAATACGTTGAATTCACGGATTATTTAGATGAGTCTCTTAACCCAGAAAGTATGGATGAATTGTTTTCTCATATGAAAGAAAAAGATTGTTTAATAAGTGTAAACCATCCATTCATGGCACCTTGGATGAACCAAATCAACATTAAACTAGAAAATGTTCATACAATTGAAATCATGTGTGATCCAACTTACGGGAAAAGTAAGCAATCTACGCTAGAAGCTTTAAAGTTCTTCGATCAAATGTGGTTAAGCGGTCTTAAAATCTGGGGGATTGGCGGAAGCGATTCTCACTTACATCCATCTAAAAGGTTCCCAGGAGCTAAAGATCCATCCATTTATGGAGATCCAGGAACGTATGTATTATGTGATGGCTTATCTATTAAAAACTTAAAGGAGGCTATCTCAAAAGGGAGAATCTATTTTTCAAGATTTAGGAAAGTAGAGCTGGCCATTCAAAATGAAAATAAATCCATTTATGTTGGGGATGAGGCTCAAGGAAATATTCACTACACCATTCATGCAGATAAGCCGTGCGAGTGGAGATTGATTATGGATAGTCAAGTGGCAGCAAAAGAATTTGGTGAAAAAGTACACTTTAGTTTTGAATTAAATGAAGGTTCGTATGCCCGAATTGAGGGCTGGGAAGATGATGAATTAGTCGCATTTATAAATCCTATTCATAATAACAGCGGTAACAGGGATGGCAAAAGATGGAACGATATTTTGAGGGGGAGTAGGGAATGAAGAAAGGGATCATCTTTGATAAAGACGGCACGTTAATACAGCTAGATTCTGTCTGGTACAAAATCGTTCATCATGTAATAGATAGTGTATTTCAAATGTATCCGAGTCTAGATGGCAAACGAAATGAGTATTTGGAATCCATCGGTCTGAGTGATAATAATTTTGAGAGTACAAGCTTACTTGCCTGTCAAACAAATTATTTTATTGCGGATGCATGGTTTTCATTAGTAGAGGACCCAAATATCAATAAAGAGAGCTTTATTGATGATGTATGTGCACTATTCAAGAGGCACTCTACATCAGATGACCTTGTTTTTACTGAAGTGGAAGGTGCAAGGGAAACATTAAAGTATTTAAAAGAGCAAGAATATGTAATAGGGGTTGTGACAGCGGATGATGTCGATGCAGCCATACATTCGCTTAAAATGACAGGATTATATGATTATGTGGACTTTTTAGGTGCAGACGATGGTATTAATAAACCAAAACCTGACAGTGATTTTTTCCATATGTTCAAAGAGAAATTCTCACTGGATGAAGAAGGGGTTTTAATGGTTGGTGATACACTAACAGACGTTACGTTTGCACGAAATAGTCATATTAAAGTAGTAGGTGTCCTGTCAGGTGCGAGCAGTAAGGAAGATTTGGAAGGGAAAGCGGACTATATTTTAAATAGTATAAAGGATATTCCCGGAAAATTGTAAAACAACTATATGATTAGTATTGTCCGTAACAGTATTCCGAAGAATAGCCGAAATTAACAGGAGGCAATTATGGCTCAGTTATCATTCAAAAATATTTATAAGAAATATGATCAGGATACAACAATTGTGAAAGATTTTAATCTAGAAGTAAGTGATGGCGAATTTATTGTGTTGGTTGGTCCTTCTGGGTGTGGAAAATCTACGACATTACGAATGATTGCAGGGCTTGAAGAGATTTCAGAGGGTGACTTTTATATTAATGGACAGCGCATGAATGATGTTACACCAAAAGATCGAGACATTGCAATGGTTTTTCAAAACTATGCCCTTTATCCACATATGACTGTATACGACAACATGGCATTCGGTTTAAAGCTACGAAAATATAGTAAAACGGAGATTGACCAACGTGTGAAATCTGCTGCGCAAATCCTTGGGCTTGAAAAGTATTTAGAGAGAAAGCCAAAAGCACTTTCAGGGGGACAGCGTCAGCGGGTTGCATTAGGTCGAGCGATTGTTCGAAATGCAAAAGTTTTCTTATTGGACGAGCCATTGTCAAACTTAGATGCAAAGTTACGTGTTCAAATGCGTGCTGAGATTTCAAAGTTACACCAAAAGCAGCAAACAACAATGGTATACGTTACACATGACCAAACAGAAGCCATGACGATGGCAACGCGCTTGGTTGTACTAAAGGACGGCATCATCCAACAAGTCGGTACACCTAAGGAAGTCTATGAAAGACCAGATAATATATTTGTCGGTGGTTTTATTGGCTCCCCAGGAATGAATTTTTTCAAAGGCAAATTAACAGAAAGTCACTTTAAGGTTGGGGAGTGGGAGCTTGAAGTTCCACAAGAAAAGATGAAGTATTTGAAAAGTAAAGGGTATGCCAATACAGAAATCATTGTAGGTATACGTCCGGAAGATTTTTATTATGAAAAAACACTAGTAGACTTACCACATCATACAAAGGTAACAGTCACTATCGAGGTAGCAGAATTAATGGGGGCTGAAACATATCTCTATTCCAACATTAATGGTCAATCTTTCGTTGCACGTGTTGACTCCTCAATTGATGTGCATAGTCAATCAAAGGTTGATATAGTCCTTAATATGGAAAAGTCCCATTTCTTTGATGCTCAAAGCGAAAAGCGAATTAGCTTCTAGACACACTCGTTCTTAAAAGGGAGGAATTACATTTAATTCCTCCCTTAAAGCTAATTTAGTGTAATAAAGCTTGTTTAAGCACACCCATTTTCGGTGATTATAGATTCTGTTAGTTACCATGTGTTAAAGCAAATATCAGTCTTTTGCAGGCTAAGAATTTATTTTTTCAAGCCATTCATACATGTTGTCCATGCCAAACTTTAGTAAAGAAACAAAATCTACTGCAATTTCTTCCAGTGGGACATCTTCATACGCGTCATGGAGTAATATAAATACTTTTTCAGTGTACCTATCAATAATGGCTACACTTCCTTCACCGAAAAAGCCAATAGGGAATGGGCATAAATTTTCTGGCATATCGTAGCCCTCTTGATATTCCTTATAAGTATCGAGAAAATTTGGATATTCTTTGGATAATTCTTTTAACGTGTATATAAACGGTTCCTGTCCAAAATTAAAAGCACCATATTCTTTTAATAGTTTCCTGTATTCTGAAGGAATAGCAATTTGATGTTGTTTTTCAAAAATGAATAAGTCTTCTTCTAATTCGGGCTCTATTTCTGCTAAACTCGAAGCATATACTTTTTCTAATGAATCCTTTATTTCTTCTAGTTTCATTTTGTTATTCATCCTTTACAATCTACTCAACCATCTTTATCGAATCTCTGCGATACCTCTTCACGCCATTACTGTTATCAGCTTGTTGCTAAATTAAGATAGGTATTAGCAAAGCGGCCTTCTTTTAAATCTTCAACATGAACTAAAAACTCCAAATATCCGGCATCCCACCAGCACATATTCACCTCACGTAAAGAAGATAGTGAGAACAACACTTGCCAATTTTGCGCCCCTTGTCGTGCCTCCTGTTGTAATTTTTTCGGCATTTCATAGGTATTGAATAAAAAGTCACCTAGCCCATTTCGGCATAAATAAGCATCGAGCTGCGTTTCTCCAGCCCAGGTTTGCAATCCTCCTCCAAGTGCATCACTAACCCCGCTCAACTCTGTATCGAGGTCTTCATATTCCTCAAACAACATCTCCGAGGCTTCTCCTAAATCAGGAAATGATAAATGAGGTTGCCACGTAACTTGATGTGAAATAAAATCGCGTTCTTCTGCATTTATTTCCTCGGTCCCTTCAGGCAAGCTTGCCAAAGTCAAATGGGTCAAATCCCCATCGTAATAAAAAACCTGGTGCTCAACATCATAGGCAGGTTCATCCAAACCTAAAAAGAAGTAAAGCATTCCTGACGACGGCCAATTATCTGCAGGCAGAAATGGCAATTCACTTAAATTAATTTGTGCTAAAAATGTGTATGCTTCTCCATCCTCCGTACATGGCCACTCAATGGACGGTGGCAAATCAGGACGTCCTGCTATGCGACTATTCCCAACCCGCTCATAGTTTTCCTTACAATCAAGTTCAAATTGTAGCGAAACTTGAGCATGCTCCATTAAAAGTGTTTCTAACTCTTTTTTCCCTGCCAGATCAAATTCTTTCAATGCCTCGATAATCGCTTGTTTACGCCAATTTTCTCGCATCATACTACTCCTTTTTATTTAGTTTTAATTTAATAGAGGTGACAAAATAAAGAATAGGTTCAATAAAAATCACAGTAAACAATCCAATCATCTTTTTCTTTATTGTAGAAAAAATAAAAATTCCCATCATCTACTATGTTAAATTGCGCTTTATAATCGGAACTTATTTGGAATACGAAAGGGTAATCGTCTCCGAAAGAAACGCCACTTTGTGAGAATGAAGGATATCCGCCAACTTTATGTATCGAATACATCTCCTCCACAATATCATCGTAATAATTAAAGTCACTTTGACCGTCGTCCTCTTCAAGCCTGATGATTTCATCTTCAAGATCTGTCTCTATAAATCCTGAATCCCAGGATGGAGTATCATTTTTTATATATTCAGCTGTTAGTGGAAAAGGACTAATCAAAGTGGATTGTGCGTTAATCTTTTGTAATTCTTCTAAACTTGTATAGCAATTTATTTTAAAAAACGGAGATAAATCCGGATCAACAAGGTGGTCAAATACAGCGAAATTTAAAGAAATGGTTATTAATTGATAGTGTTTAATTTCCTCTGGACAATAGGGTAAGTCGTTTAAAAATAACGTGAAAATCGGGTCAAATTGTGAGGGGATATTTTCTTGTTCTGTTCCCCATAAAACTTTGCCAATCCAACTTTCTCCTAATTCTTCAGTAGGTCGAAACCCACCCGTCTTAAAAATGGTTGCTTCTTTAAATAATTTCCCCTTAATTTGTTTAATATCCATGAAACCATCCTCCTTTTGATATGAATGTTGAATATCTATTTTCATCACACATAACGAACTAATGTTCCTTTTAGTGTACCATTCTTAACCACAAATTAACACAATAAGTCAGATTTCTCTGTTATAACTATTACCATAAGAGTATTTTCGTAATTCAAAATATAAGCTTTACAAAAAGGAACACACGTACTATATTGAAGATAGAAAAATGAGAGGAAGATAATACCATGAAAACCGAGCGATTTACTAAAAATGAGCTGTTATGGAAGCAACTTGAGCAAGATCTACTTTCTAAACAATATAACATTGAAACAGACGTCTATCCTTCTAAAATCAGCACACCTTCTTTTTCACTCGACAACATTACATTGCATGAAGTACTTTGCCATTATCAGCAGCTCACATTGCTAGATATATTCCGTCAAGAGTTTGGCTTCGAGACACAGCGTTACTGCCTTGCTCGCTTCACTGACAAACACCGATCCGTAGCCTACTTACCATTGCTACGCTACTATACAATCAATTTAAGAAAATATGGTGCAAGTTTTGAATCTTTAACAGTCGACGAATTGTTAGCAACGATTAAAGAATTGGACATAGAAACTTATAACTCACTCATTACAATCGGCTCTGGCACTTTGCCGAAACATAAACAACAAGCGGAATCCGACCTAATTTTTTGCCAAGCCAATGATGTGCTGGCAAAGATTACGATTCAAATGAAAGAAGAAAGCGAGGAAGCTTATCGCCAAGCACTCGCCTATTTAAATGCTTTATTAGAAGAAGATTTCCCGAAAAGTTACGGTATTTATTATGAAGGTCAGAGTAATTTAACTTTACCAATCGAGCGTTTACCTATTACATCATCCCATCACTTCTTTGCTAAAGCCGTTAGTTATCCTAGCCTACATGATGCACTCGTTGAGTATAGCTATAAGGCAATGGCACAATATCATTTTTATGAAGATGTCGATGATGAAGAGGCTGCGATGCCAAGCACATTCGCCGTTTTGGGTCTTGGTTTATATGATAAAAGCTATGCTAAGCTTGTAATCGACTATATGTACGAATGCGATGGTGACCACTCACCAATGCCTGAGTACTTTGCAAAATCCTATGTTGAAACATTTGGACTAACACCTGAAACATTGCCTGTCTTTGTATGTACGGTACAATCTGTACAAGAAGTTCCATATGATGCTTCCTTTGAGCAAGCCATGAGCACAGAGGAAAGTTTACAATGGCTCGAAAAATTTATGACGATACCACTCATAGAACTTTGTCCATATATTCCTCTCGAACAAAATGAAGAAATTGAGGAATATAAAGATATGGCTGTAGCGCAGCTGTTATACACATGCTTTGGTATTACCCATTTCAATGACTTCACTAGCCCAGCATTTAAGTGCATTCCAGAACCATATCGCACACGCTTTGAAGCGATCATTAAAGAACTTATATAGTTAACCATTTCATAATTAGGGAGTTAATTATCGATGATGTTAGAAGAACAAATAGTACAAGTAACGAAAGAAACGCTCGTTGATCTAGTGAACCTTCGTTACGATAAACTTAAAAAAGAAAATAAAATTAACAGTGAAACTGAGGAGCTGTTAAAAGAAGTACTATCCTTGCAAGGCACACTTACTCTGCCACCTAGTGATGAAGAAATGAACATAGATGTATACGAATACAATGATAATAGTGGCTTTTGTGCAGAAATAAGTTATCTATGGTTTGATGGGGAAGAGACTTCGATAGTACTTTTTTGTGAAGCGAAAACAAATGCTGAAAAAACTAAGGTAACTGAATTTTATATCGAAACAATAGATGCATAAGAAACAGGGAAGGAATCATGTAGTTTTGAAGATGCTTTAAGTAGTTATATATTCAATGATTCATTTATCATAGATTTGAATACTATACTAGTCAAAAAGACTTGAAATTTATGGAGTTACGTGAGATTATAAGTGAGGTAATTTTAAACAAAATTATAGAAGTTAAAGGCAAACTGTTCCGAAAGGGTAGGACGCAAAGCCTAGGGTCTAAAGTTTAGGGGTTATTCAAAAGTCCTGCAATCTAAACAATGATCGCCTGGTTACCAAATTTATGGATTACTATATATAAATCCTTTGGCTATTCTATATTAAATAGAATAGTCTTTTTGTGTGTTTAAAAACACCTGGATAAATTTGGCGAAAAGACATAGTTAGAAAGGATTGTGAAAATGAATAAGAAAAGGTTTTCGTTCAAAGCGAAATTATTAGTATTCTCTTTATTACTATCATTAGTACCGATAGTTTTTATTGGTATTTTAGTCAATGAAACAGTGAGCCAAAAAACCGAGGAGGATTATATCAATTTCAGCGAGAGAGAAATTAAACAGGTGGACAATGGAATTTCCCTATACTTTGAAACAATTAGGGAAAATGTGAATTTATTGGCGAATGATCCTTCCGTTCTAAATGCTGATTCAACGATTACTTCCTATAAAGATATAGCGGGAGAAGGCTCAATTGATATGACTCCTTCAAAGAACGGGGATAAAGAGAAAGCCATTTTTGATGTATTTACTCGTTTTAGTGATAGTCATCCGAAAGCTCCTTATATTTATATGGGTACAGCGGATGGAGGTTATATTCAATATCCAGAGGGACCTGTGCCAGCTGGTTTCGATGCTAGAGATCGTCCTTGGTACACCAACGGCTATTGAAGAGCCAGGGGAAGTAAAACTAACAAGTGCTTATGAGGCAACTGGTATAGAGGGAATTATCGTCAGTAATGTCGTGTCGATTGAAAAGGATGGCAAGCAAATAGGTGTAATGGGTTTGGATGTAAGTTTGGATGGCTTAACAGATATTATTAAGAATATCAGTATTGGGAAAAATGGTTATGTCATACTTGCACAAGAAGATGGAACAATCCTTGCACATCCAAAAAATCCTGAATTGAACTTCCAACCAATTGCCACACTAAACATTTCTTCGTTAGAAGACTTCGTCGAAGACGGCATATTTGAAACTAAATTAGATGGAGAAGACTATGTATTGAACACAATCTCTTCAGAAATTGACGGTTGGAAGTATATTGCTGTCATCAAGAAGGACGAAATTTTAAGTACGGCGACTTTCATACGCTCAATGCTTTTCCTCATAGGTGGGGTTTTCGCGATTCTTGCTGTAATCGCGTCTATTATTATGAGTTTACGTATAACAAAGAGTATTAAAAGTATTAGTGATTTGTCATTAGCCATGTCAAATGGTGATTTGACTCAACAAGTCACTGTAAAGGTGAACGATGAAATTGGAGATATGGGCGAGAATTTCAATACGATGTCTAATAGTTTAAAAGAAACAATGCAAAAAATTGCGCATGAATCTCAACAATTATCTGCGACATCTGAGGAGCTGGCAGCGTCTTCGATTGAAAATCAAACAGCCTCCAACGAAATATCTGAGTCAATCCAATTGGTTGCTACCGGAGCGGATGACCAGGATGCTGCTATGAAAAACGCTGTAGGTATTATCAATGAAGTGTTTAATCATGTTGATGATGTGACTGTGAGTATGGGCAACGTAAAAGATTCCATCCATTATTCAACGGAAACTGCCAAACAAGGTAGTGCAGTCGTCGAACAGACTGTAAGTCAGATGAGTGAAATTGATAAAAATGTGAGCTCTTCCGCCGAGAAAATTAGCATGTTAAATGAAAAGTCCAATGAAATTAGACAAATTAGCATGATGATACAGTCTATTTCAGAGCAAACGAATTTATTGGCTTTAAATGCTGCAATTGAAGCTGCAAGAGCTGGCGAACATGGAAAAGGATTCGCAGTAGTGGCAGATGAAGTTCGAAAGCTTGCAGAGCAATCCAGCAACTCAGCATTGCAAATCAATGAGATTATTCATGATATTAATGATGGCATTGAAGATTCAATGGAACTTGTAAATCTAGGCGTAAGTTCGGCTAAAGAGGGAATGAAACTAGCGAACGAAAGCGGAAAAGCATTTGGCGAAATTATGGATTCCATTCTCGCTGGTACAACAAAAATATCCGAAGCTAGCCGAGCAATGGAAAATATGAAAGATCATATTGCAGAAGTTGTGGTTCACATAGAGGAAGTTTCAAAAACGAGTATCGAGGTAAATAATTATTCCCAAAACGTTGCAGCATCCTCCGAAGAAATGAGTGCTTCCATGGAAGAGGTTTCATCGGTTTCTCAAGAGTTAGCTAGGATGTCAAGTGAATTAGAGGCAGCCATCCAGCAATTTAAGTTGTAAAAGGATAATTTTTTTTTGAATACAAAACGAAAGCCGATTTTCTGAGCAAACAGAAAATCGGTTTTTTGATATAATCACATTTGTTTCGAAAAAACACTAAGAAAACATTAAGAATTGGTGTGTGTGTTTGTTAAGATTTAATGAGTATCATATCCTTATAAGCATTCTATAGGGGTGATCATATGGGCTTAAAGAGATGGAGGAATGACTGTAGTTGAACATTCTGATTTGTGATGATGATAAAGAAATTGTAAGAGCGATTAGCATTTATTTGGAAAATGAGGGATATCAAGTATTCAAAGCTTACAATGGGCTAGAGGCAATCGATGTTATTCGAGACCACGTGATTCACCTCATTATTATGGATATTATGATGCCAAAAATGGATGGGATTACGGCGACGATGAAGATTCGGCAAGAAAATATGATTCCGTTAATTATGCTTTCTGCGAAGTCGGAGGACCATGACAAAATACTCGGATTAAATATCGGAGCAGATGATTATATGGCGAAGCCGTTTAATCCGTTAGAACTGATGGCCAGAGTGAAATCGCAGCTACGAAGGTATACGACATTTGGCAGCCTTGAGGTAAGTAGTCATGTATTTCAATCGGGCGGACTCATGATTGATGATGAACGGAAAATCATTACGGTGGACAAAGAAGAGGTTCATTTGACACCAGTGCAATATAAAATTGTAAAGCTTCTCACCGCAAATGCTGGGAGAGTATTCACAATTGAAGAGATTTATGAAAAGGTATGGAATGAAAGGGCCGTCAATCCAGAAAATACAGTGGCAGTTCATATTCGAAAGATTCGAGAAAAAATTGAAATTAATCCAAAAGAGCCGAAGTATTTAAAAGTTGTATGGGGAGTTGGATATAAAGTTGAAAAATATTAGTCACGCACGCATTACGAAGATGGTTATGTTTTTAATTGCGATTGTTTGTTTAACGGGAATAGCGAAAGCATTGGTTGATTTGGAATATGATAGAGTCTATCTCAGTAATGTAAATGCAGATAATTATTTTGAAAGCCAAGCGTTCGCGGAGGAAAGTTACGGCATATATAACACCTTAACGGAATTAGTCGGAAACTATAAAAGTGAAGCCAATATTTTAAGTGGTAAGGCACTGACGAAAGAAGACAGCCGAGAAATTGAAAATGAATTATACTACGATAAATTTTATAGTTTGGAGGAGTATGACCATAACTTACCTGAAGCGGACAATAAGCGTATTTTCAAAGAAGTATATGCAGATGACATCAAGCGAAAAAAAGAAGAACGTATACAAATGCAAGTGAAGGAATTTTATCAGTTAGTCGATACACTGAAAACGTATGAAGGTATCGTCTATTACGCGAGCGATGGTGAGCATGTATTTTCCAATAGTGAACTGAATAAGAAAGAGCAATTTGAATCATATGACGCCTATGCGTTATTTGGGGATTATCAACAAAAAGTGTACCCAAATAGAGTGGTGGAAAGTTCCTACTATGACTTTTTTACGTATAAAGTTGATACACTGAATCCACAAACGGATGTTATGTATGTAGCATATACAGATTCTTTTCTACAGCAAAAAATACAAGAATGGGAAGCAGATAAAGTAAAGGTTCAAAAGTTTCTGAATGAATCTATCGCCTTTTTAATAGGATTTATTGTATCGTTTATATATTTAATGATTGTGATTGGAAGAACATCGTTTAAAGATGAAAACATTCATACTCATGTTATTGACAAGCTTTATAATGACCTGAATATAGTGATTGTTGGTTGTTTAATGTCGATGTGGTTTGTACTGATTGTTGAAGTGTTTCGAGATATCTATCTGCTTCTCACAGTACCTATTTTTATCATTGCTTTACTGCTGATTTTATCACTCGTCAAGCATATTAAAAATAGAACAATCCTTTCGCATACACTCATCTATCAAATGCTAAAAAAGGTCTTTTTGGCGATAAAACATGTATTTGATAGTGGCAGTCTAGCTGTAAAAACCGTGCTGTTTGTCATTGGATATCCAATCGTAGTTGCAGCAACCTTTTTTATATTTCCGATTACGATGGCCCTAGCTGCTTGGTTTGCACTGAAAAAGGTGAAGTCGTTTAACCGCATTAAAGAAGGCGTAGAGTACATTCAGAATGGCGACCTTCATCATCGTATTGAAATAGATGGAAAAGGGGAGTTTAGCCGACTTGCGGGGAACATTAACCGTATTACTGAGGGGTTAAATAAATCTGTAGATAGTGAAATTAAGAGTGAGCGTTTAAAAACAGAGCTCATTACGAATGTTTCACATGATATTCGAACGCCTTTAACGTCTATTATTACGTTTGTCGATTTGTTGAAAATCGAAAATGACCCTGAAAAAATTGCTGAATATATAGATGTGTTAGATCAAAAATCAAAAAGACTCAAGCACTTAACGGATGATTTATTTGAAGCAGCCAAAGCGTCAAGTGGAAGTATGCCTGTTCAGTTAGGGCGGATTGACATCGTATCTTTACTAACACAAGGAATCGGAGAAATGGATGAACAAATTGAAGCGTCAGCATTAGATGTTAAGTTAGCCCATCCAACAGAAAAGGTATATGTGAAGGCTGATGGCAAACTGCTATGGCGCTCTATCGAAAACTTATTCTCCAATATTTTTAAATACGCACAACCTGCATCAAGGGTCTATATTGATGTTGAAGATGTAGAGAATGAAATACGCGTGACATTTAAAAATATTTCGGCATATGAATTAAACATTTCAGCCGATGAGCTAATGGAACGCTTTACACGAGGCGATGAATCCAGAGCAAGTCAGGGAAGCGGATTAGGGTTGTCGATTGCCGAAAGCCTTATTCATATCCAGCGAGGAAAGTTTTTAGTTCAAGTAGATGGTGATTTATTTAAGGCGATGATTTACCTACCGAAATTTCCAACTGAATAATGTAGCAAAGGAATAGGATATGTAAGTATCCTATTTTTTTTGCATTGTACGAAACAGCCTGATTAAGTTATAAATCAGGCTGTTACTTCTATGGGGGGCTAAAATAAACTTGGTTCATTGAATAAAGTCTAAAACGTGGCATTCTTTATCCATTCATCCATTAATGATACGATTAAACTACTATAAACATTAAAGTGAGGGGGAGTTCCGTGTTCCTAGATAAGCTGAAGGATCGGTTAAATGAAAATCAAACCTTATTTATAGGAGAGGACACAGCTTTTCGTTCGGCTGTTTTGATTCCATTAGTGCAAGTGGAGGGAGAATGGCATATTCTTTTCGAAGTACGTGCATTCACGATGAGAAAACAGCCGGGTGATATTAGTTTTCCTGGTGGTCGAATTGATTCCACAGATGCAACTCCATTGGCTGCCGCGTTAAGAGAAACTCACGAAGAATTAGGTGTCGACCCGAAGACGGTTACGCTGGTCCGACCGTTAAGTCCCTATGTGGCCTCTCCTTCATTTGTAGTCTATCCATTTGTTGCAGCCATCGATTATGATCAAATCATTCATTCCTATAACAAAGCCGAAGTAGAAGAGGTATTTACAGTACCTGTTAACTGGTTATTGAATTACGAGCCTTATATGCACCGAGTATCTGTCGAGCCAACGCCTTCATCGGATTTTCCTTTTGAGAAAATCATGAACGGTGCTCAGTATCAATGGCGAAATCGTTCAATGGAAGAATGGTTTTATGATTATGAGCAGTACACGATTTGGGGATTAACCGCTAGGATTTTAAAGCATTTTATAGGGATTTTAAAATAAGTGTCGTTATATTTTTATTGATGGGGGTAAAAGCAGCCAAAAAAGACCGAGATGAATGGTACTCACATCTCGGTCTTTCCTTTGTATTTAGTAATTGTTTGTCGTCGTTAAGTAACTAACAGGTACATAACCATAGTTGCTTACACTTTCAAAATAGGCATAAACATAGCCGTTGACGATCAATGTTCCAGTCGGAACACTAACTTGAGCGTTTGCTTTTAAGTTAGTATTTGTCGTTGCATTAGAAAGAGGTGAATGGCGTAAAACGACATCGGACTTTAATGCATAGATGCCTTCACGAAACTTTTGTTGCGAAACAACTTTTATATCCGAACCGTGGATACGACCTTGTTCGGATATTTGTATTTCACCTTGTCGTGATTGTCTAGAAACGACTAAGTATTCTTTATCAAAGGATACCAACTGGTGGTCATACCCTGATGGATTTGCAGAAGTCCGTATTTGAATTTGTGAGCCATAGCTAAAGTAACTTCCCGGAAATTCATTTGGAAATTGGAATCCAGCGTGATTAGCTATAACATAGCCAGGATTATCAAAGAAAGCTGCTCGTATTTCCATTGGAACAGCTTTAAAATTCACTAAATTGGTTGCTTCTACACGGTAACCAGAACTCATCCAGTAATATACTTTACCATTATATTTTTCGATATCATACACGCGGAAAAAGTTATTCTTTTTAGCAATCATAGATGTGAAGGTACCATCTGCCATAGGTTTATAGATTTTAACATCCTTAATAAAACTCATTTTACCAGACTGCCGTTCTACTATCTCACTTTTATCCCAAATAACCTTTGCCTGGACATCATGCTGATAGGCAAATCCGAATATCAATAAAAAAGCAGTGGTTACGATCCGTTTTTTCATATGATTTATTCCTCCTTAATTGTCTGAATAAGCATACGGACTTCTCTAGTAGATAAGAATAGATAAGTCTGTTGCATATTCATAGTATTCTGCCAGTATTACCATATAGTTCTAATAGGAGGAAGCATGCTGGAAGTAATGGGTTACCGAAATTTGGTATAACACTTGAGTTTCTGTCTATTTCCAGGACATTGTAGAGGAAATTCTAACTTTTCACTAGCTAATAAATACGATAGGTTTATAATTGATATATATAAGGTGTGTGACTATGTCGTACCTTGGCTTGTTGTGACGCCTGTGCAGGAGCCTACACGCTTTCTGTGAAGCTTATAGTATAAGGATAGTAAAAATAAAACTTAGAGTATAAGGATGGTAAAAATGAGCAACGGAGAAACGAAAACAGATGTTATCTTAATTGGCGCTGGAATTATGAGCGCGACTTTGGGAACCATGCTGAAAGAATTAGTACCAGACTGGAACATTAAAGTGTTTGAGAAGCTTGCAAACGCGGGTGAAGAAAGCTCTAACGAATGGAATAATGCGGGAACGGGACATGCTGCATTGTGTGAGCTAAACTACACGAGTGAAAAACCAGACGGATCTGTAGATATTAGTAAAGCAATTAACATCAATGAGCAGTTTCAAGTTTCCATGCAGTTTTGGTCGTATCTTGTAAATAGTAAACTGATTAACAATCCAGAGGACTTTATCATGCCATTGCCACATATGAGTATGGTACAAGGAGAAGAAAATATAGCGTTTTTAAAGAAGCGTTTTGATGCGATGTCAAATAATCCATTATTCAAAGGAATGGAGTTTTCTGATGACGCAGCAAAACTGAAAGAATGGATTCCGCTTATTATGCAAGACCGTCCAGCGACTGATGCAATCGCAGCAACGAAAATCGAGACTGGAACGGACGTGAACTTTGGTGCTTTGACGCGTATGCTGTTTAATCACTTAAAGACGAAAAATGTTGATATGCAATACAACCATAGTGTGGATGCGATTAAACGTACGAACGATGGTTCATGGGAATTGAAAGTGAAGAATATAGATAGTGGTGAAGTAGAGCGCCACACGGCTAAATTTGTCTTTATCGGAGGCGGAGGCGGAAGTTTGCATCTACTGCAAAAAACGGGTATTCCTGAAAGTAAGCATATCGGTGGTTTCCCGGTTAGTGGTATTTTCATGGTTTGTAAAAATCCTGAAGTTGTTGCACAACATCATGCGAAAGTATACGGTAAAGCGGCAGTGGGTGCACCGCCAATGTCCGTCCCCCACTTGGATACACGATTTATCGACAATAAAAAGTCTTTATTGTTTGGACCATTTGCAGGCTTCTCGCCGAAGTTCTTAAAGACAGGCTCGAATCTTGATTTAATAACGTCTGTCAAACCGAATAACGTCTTTACGATGTTGGCAGCGGGTGCAAAAGAAATGTCATTGACAAAGTATCTCATCCAACAACTGATGTTATCGAAAGAACAACGGATGGGAGAGTTACGTGAATTTATTCCAACTGCGAAATCGGAGGATTGGGACTTTGTTGTAGCGGGTCAACGTGTACAAGTGATTAAAGACACGGAGGCTGGCGGTAAAGGAACGCTTCAATTTGGTACGGAAGTTATTACGGCTGAGGATGGCTCGATTGCAGCATTGTTAGGCGCTTCGCCGGGTGCCTCTACTGCGGTTCACGTGATGCTAGACGTCATTAAAAAATGTTTCCCAGAGCGTGTGGGAGAGTGGGAACCGAAGATTAAAGAGATGATTCCTTCATATGGTATGTCACTCATGGAAAATCCTGAGTTGCTGGATGAAATTCATGCTTCAACAGCAGAGGTGCTAGGCTTAAACGACAATGCACCGAACGTAAAGTAATGATAAGTAAATAATTTTCCTGCAATATAAAAAAGAGTATGCTTTGTTTTATCGGGCATACTCTTTTTCTGCATCAATGATTGACTGATATTTGCGGTTTGTGAACGTTTGTTCTAAAATGGATATACATAGACTGAGATATTGAGTATTACTGTTGGATCTTGACTAGAAATAAAGTGGAGTGGCAACGATAAATACCAAATAGGTACAGCAAACAACGGAGAGGGAGAGATGAACATGATTACAAAAGTTGGTCAAATTATGTTATATGTCAATAATCAGGATGAAACCGTGAAATTTTGGACAGAAAAAGCAGGATTTAGCGTCATTTCGGAAGAAGACAATGGCCAGGGGATGAGATGGATTGAAATTGCACCAACAAAGGATGCGGAAACAACGATTATTCTTCACAATAAGGAGCTTATCGCTAAGATGCAACCCGAATTAAATCTGCAAACGCCTTCTTTACTACTGTTTTCAGATAATTTGGATGCGTTATACCAAGACTTTAAAGACAAACAGGTCACGGTAGGAGACATGGTAACGATGCCTTCTGGCAGAGTGTTTAATTTTGCGGATAATGAAGGAAATTATTTTGCAGTTTTAGAGAGAATGTGAATGTAAGTAAGTGAAATTACCAGGTACTCATCGGATTTTGAACGATTTGAGTAGCTGGTATTTTTGAAATGAAACGAAGTGGGGGACTTACAATGAATAAATTAGACTATAAATCGCCAATTGGCATAATCGAAATAGTTGGCTCACAGGACGCGGTGCATTCAATCTTGTTCGTTGAGCGAGACGAAGTTATCAATGTGATAGGTGATGAAACACCCAAGATTGTAGTAGATTGCTTCCATCAATTGGATGAATATTTTAAAGGGGGGCGTCATGTATTTACGTTCCCTTATCACTGTGAAGGTACAGCATTTCAACAAACAGTGTGGGATGTTTTGACAACGATTCCCTATGCTGAAACAGGGTCCTATAAAGATATCGCTGTCTCCATTAACAATGAAAAAGCTGTTAGAGCAGTAGGAACGGCCAATGGTAAGAATAAATTAAGTATCGTCATTCCATGTCATCGAATTATCGGTGCAAACGGAAATTTGACAGGCTATGCAGGCGGCTTGTGGAGGAAGGAATGGCTGCTTCAGCATGAGAAGACTTTTAAAAAGTAAATACAAGCGCCCCAGGTACTTATCGAATTCTAAAGCATCTGAGTACCTGGCGCTTTAGAATTCACGAAATCAGCTTCAAACCAATGGCTGCTCCCAATACCATTGCAATAAACACGATTCTTTTCCAATCCTTTGATTCTCCATATAAAATCATGCCTAATATGGCACCGCCGGAGGCACCGATTCCTGTCCAAATGGCATAGGTCGTCCCCATCGGCAATGTTTTCATGGCGTAGGCAAGAAAAAGAAAACTTGCCCCAAATCCAGCAACGAGCATGACCGCGGCTTGCCAACTACGATCTTTGTGCAATTTATTGATCATTGAAACGCCGAATACTTCAAATAACCCTGCAATCATTAAAGAAATCCAAGCCATTAAGATTCAACCTCCTCTTCCACTTTGTCTGTAGTTACTAATTTCAACCCCACTACACCTGCCAATAAAACACCAATCAACACGATTTTGGCTACTTTAAACGGTTCACCAAAGAACAAGATGTCTGAAAAAACGGTTCCAGCTGTACCTAATCCGACAAATACGGCATAGACCGTTCCGACAGGTAGTTTTCGACCAGCCATAATCATTAAATAAAAGCTGACAATAATCGAAATGATTGTCCCCATCCAAGTCCAAAAATCATCCGCATGTTTTAAGCCAATCACCCAAAAAACTTCGAAAAAAGCAGCAATAAATACTTTCACCCAATCTGTATTCATGCAAAAAGCACCTCCAATTTTATAGTTACTGGCAAAATAAAAAAGCCTAAGAGACTACTGTTAAAACAGTATCTCCCAGGCTTTTATCCTTCCGTGACACAGCAATGCTGTGCGTTTTCTCTCGGTCCAGGCTAACCTCAATGGTTACGGAACCCTAGAAAACATTTTTATTATGAAATTACCAGCTAACTAAAAGTATACACGGATTTGGAAGCCATTCAAGTTTAAAGGGTTGAGAACTTCCTCATTAATCCCTCAATATGTTGTTTCACATCTGACCATTCTTCTTGCACAACACTATACATCACTGTATGTCGCACTTTTCCATTCGGTCGAATCATATGATTGCGTAAAGTACCTTCTTTTGTAGCACCGATGCGTTCAATGGCTTTTTGTGATTGAATATTTTCATGCCCTGTTTTTATTTGAACGCGTTGAAAATGTAGCTGCTCGAAGCAGTAAGAGAGCAGCAAATATTTACATTCTGTATTGACTTTTGTACGCCATACAGATGGATGTAGCCACGTATGGCCGATTTCTAGACGTTTATGGGCAGTAGCTATATCAAAAAATCGTGTAGAGCCAACGATTTCATTGGTGGCTCGAAGGACGATGACAAAAGGGTATTCCGTTCCTGTTTCCTGATGGGCAAGCGCCTGTTCAATATAGGCGTCTACGTCCTCTCGCGTTTGCAATGTTTGTGACATATGCTTCCAAATACGTTCATCCTGGCAACATGCGTAGATGCCCTCTGCATCCTCTTTTGTCATAGGTCGTAATAGAACAGCTTCTCCGATTAATTGAATTGTTTCCATGGCGAATTCCCCCTTGTCTTACTTCACAAAAAGTCCCATTACAAGTGTGTTGTAATACACTCCATGAATAAAACTATCCTTTAAGATAAGTCCTTCTTTTTCAAACCCAAGCTTTTCATACAATTCAATGGCAAGCAAATTATCCTCTCTCGTAACGAGGCTAATTTTATTCGTCACCCCATTTGAAGCTGCCCATTCAATCAATTGTTCCATCAATACTCTGCCCAAGCCTTGCCCAGTAAAACGCTCGCTAACGACGATACCTAAGGTTCCTACATGCTTTGTTCTGTCCTTTTGGCTTGAAGTAATGGAGGCAATCCCTATGATTTCATCATGCAAGGTTGCCAGCAATATAATGGAGTTTTGCTCCTGTTGTGTAGTGGCTATAAATGCTTGATATTCCTCGACCTCTCTTGAAAATTCATTACCTCCGAATGACAGAAAATCTGTTTCCCCACCTACGATATTGTAAAAGTCAATCATCTGCTGGGCGTATGTTGTGGTTGCTTCTGTTATTGCTACTTCCTGTCCATCTTTTAAACGAAATGTGGGCATCTGTTTCAGCTACTTTCTAGTGTTATTTTCTTTATAGTAACCTGTAGGTTCACCTTATTACCACCCTCGAATGTCATTTCCTTCTGACAACTTGCCCGAATTAGCAGGAAAAAAGTCGAGCAAATGAGAATATAGTAAGTTAGATACCAATTAACATACAGTAAATAAAATGGAGGAGAGTCTATGAAATTAGGAATCAACAGTAAAGTCGTGCTGGCAATGTCTCTTGTTGTGTTGTCAACGATGTTGATAATTGCTTTCTACTCACACTCCATGACCAAGGATCTGTTGATAGACCAAGCAGAGCAAGAATTAGCTATAAAAAATGAAAATGTTAAGAATACGGTTATTGCTACATTTCAACAAAAAGGTGAAGTGATACGTCAGCTTGCCTCTATTCCAGTGATTGAGAGCTTTATGAGTGCGAATGACAAGAGAGAAGATGTACGTGCCAATAAGGACTATGAATGGGTTCAACAAGCATTGATGCGTGCACAAGGAAACAATGCAGATGTTCAAAAGGTTTGGCTTAGTCATATGGCCAATAGTTATTTCATTGCAGACCATGATCAAGTTTCAGACGCTTCCTATTCGATTCAAGAACGTCATTGGTACCAAAAAGCTTCCGAAACGGACGGACTTTCTTTTTCGTCTCTTTATACGGATTATGTGACAAAGCAAAGGACGGTTAGTATTGTCCATCCGATAGTCTTAAATCAGAAAAGAGTAGGCTATTTCGGAATGGATATTTATTTAGACAATCTAGCTAGTCTATTGCAACCAATTGAAAAAGATGGACGCAAGCTCATTTTAGTGTCCGATCAAGGAGACGTTTTATACGATGCTGAGAACATGTGGCCAGTCTTCCAAGAAGCGCAATTAGAAGAGCGTGGAGTGACAAAAATCCAAAAGGAGAAGGCTAGCTACTATGCTTCTTTTCGTCAGTTGGATGGGCTTGGGTGGAAAATAGGTGTGTACGTTCCAGAAGAAATACTGTTACAACCACTAACTACATATGAGCGATCGATTGTTGGTATTTGGACTGTTACTATCGGTATTTTATTGATGGCATTAGCATTTCTTTTACATTACTTTTTGAAAGATATCCCCCTAATTGTTCGTCAAATTAATAAAATAAAACACGGAGACTATTCGATTAATATAGGAATCAAGCAGAAGGATGAGGTCGGTGAAATTGCACTTGCCGTTGAACAGATGGCGCTGCAAATAGAAAATCAAATGGGGGAATTGGATTATCAGGCAAATCATGATTCACTAACAGGGCTAGCCAATCGGTATGCAATCGAAAAAGGAATCGGCAAATGGATTGATGAAATCGATGTGGCTGATGAAATGATGGTCGTTGTGTTCCTTGACTTAGACCAATTTAAACATATTAATGATTCAAAAGGACATGCCTATGGCGATGAATTACTCATTGAAGTCGGTAAACGAATCCGTGAATGGTTACCCGACAATAGCTTGTTTGGTCGTTTTGGAGGGGATGAATTCATTATCGTAATACGGGCTAAAAAAGCAGCGATTCATCAAATCCACGAATCTCTGCAACAAGTTCATGAATCCTTTGCAAATACCTTTCTCATATTGGAGCAACATGTCTATATCACCACTTCCATTGGCGTCTCCATCTATCCTACAGATGCACAATCGATGGAAGAATTACTGATCGACGCTGATACTGCTTTATATCATGCAAAAGAATCTGGGCGTAATTGCATTCATTTCTTTAATCGGGATATGAAAGAGCAGATTGAAAAGGAGCTCGTATTGAAAGATGGTCTAAGGCAAGCATTAGTGTATAAGGAGTTTGATCTACATTATCAGCCCCAATTAGATATGAGCGGAGGAAAGAGAATTAGTATGGAAGCGCTCATCAGGTGGAAGCACCCGGAATTAGGCATGGTTTCACCTGCGGACTATATCCCTTTAGCGGAAAGCACAGGTCAAATTATTGCAATCGGTGATTGGGTAATCGTGACGAGTTTACAAATGATTAAAAGAGCGATTCAGCAGGGAATCGATATCGAGCATGTTGCCGTAAATGTCAGTGCGATTCAATTGCGTGAAGCAGATTTTGTGGACAAGCTTCAAAAGAAATTAGCGTACTATGAAATTGAACCGAAGTTATTAGAAATTGAAATAACAGAGTCAGTTATCATTGATCATCCAGAAGAAACGATACGAAAATTAAATGAGTTGAAAAGGATAGGTATCCAAATTGCATTAGATGATTTTGGGACAGGGTATTCTTCCTTGAACTATTTGCGTACGATGCCGATTGATCGGGTCAAGGTCGATCGTTCCTTTATCCAACGAATTGAAAAGGACAACATTGAGCAAGCCATTTTGAATACGATTGTGACCTTGGGGCACAGTCTTGGATTTCAAATCGTTGCGGAAGGGGTCGAAGAGGAAGCACAGCTTCAGGTGTTACATGACATGCATGTTGATACTGTGCAAGGCTATTACTACAGCAAGCCATTAGACGAGGAGTCGTTATTCGATTTTTTACGACAATAATAAAAATCCGAGGTACACATCCAATTCGATGCATACTTCGGATTTTTTCTTATTTTGTAAAGTTATCGAAATAACCTTGGATAAAGACAATAGGCGTACCTTTGTCGCCACTGCCTGATGTTAAATCAGAAAGAGAACCGATTAAATCCGTTAGCTTACGTGGTGTTGTTCCTTGTGCTTCCATTGAACCTGTCAGGTCCTCATCTTTGTTGTCGATGAACTCGGAAATAGCTTTTTTCAACTCATCGCCGCGTAAATCTGCAAAGTTGTTATCTGCAAGGTATTTTAGTTTTACTTCGTTTGGCTTACCAGCAAGTCCTGGTGTATAGGCAGGAGAAACGACTGGATCCGCAAGTTCCCAAATCTTACCGACTGGGTCTTTAAACGCGCCATCTCCGTAAACCATTACTTCTACGATTTTGCCCGTTTTCTCAAGCAGCATACGTTGAATATTGTCAACGACAGGTTGGCAATTGCGTGGGAATAGCTTAACGCCGTCATCTGTTGATTTGTTTGAACCGAGCAGGCCATATTCTTCATTATAGCCACTGCCATCGATAGACTCCGCTAAAATATCGTCTAATGTGTAGACTTTTTCAGCACCGTTTTCCTCCAAAATGCGTTTTGTACGGAAACGTGTGTGAATGTCACATGTTAAAACGTTCTTTGTATAATTTAAAATAGTTTTTGGCTTTTGAGAGAAAATGATTTCACATTCTACACCGAATTCAGCAGCTAACGATTTATAGTAGTCAATGTAGTCCACACCTGTAAATGTGTGTTTTTGATACCCAAAATGTTGGCGGAATTCGTCTTCTGTTAGCACGTCTGTCCATGGATTAATACCTTTTTCATCGAGTAAATCAAGACTAATCAGATGGTTACCGACTTCATCAGACGGATAGCTCAGCATAATAACGATCTTTTTCGCGCCTTTTGCGATTCCACGAAGACAGTTCGCAAAGCGATTACGGCTCAAGATTGGGAAAATGACACCGATTGTATCATCGCCAAATTTAGCCTGGATGTCTTTTGCAATATGATCGATTGTCGCATAGTTCCCTTGTGCACGAGCAACAATGGATTCTGTAATGGACACGATATCTTTATTTTCAATTGTAAGGCCTTCTACTTCAGCAGCCTTTAACACGCTATCTACAACGATTTCTTCGATGTTATCCCCTTGGTTGATAATTGGGCAACGTAGGCCTCTCGCAACTGTACCAACGACTCTTTCCATTCGTATCGCTCCTTCGAATTTTGGACGTAATTACGCCTTTGCGTAATAGCTATTATCTAACTCACTACTTGTAATATACACCAGTTAAGTGGTATAAGTAAAATTAATATATCAAATGATGGGTATAAGAGGTGCTTATGTGGTTAGCAAGTTAGATTTATATAAAGTTTTTTGTCAGGTAGGGAGAAGTGAAAGCTTTTCCAAGGCGGCAAAAGATTTATATATGACACAACCAGCTGTCAGTCAAGCGATTAGACAGTTAGAAAAAGAATTAGATACACGTCTTTTCGTTCGTACGCCTAAGGGAGTGTCATTCACGGATGAAGGCAGTTTATTATTTGAATATGCGAATTCTGCCCTTAATTTATTGCATACGGGCGAAGAAAAGATTTTAGCCTTTAAGAATTTAACGGCGGGTGAGTTAAAGATTGGCGTAGGTGACACAATCTCGCGCTACTTTTTACTGCCGTATTTAGAGGCTTTCCATAATCGCTACTCAAATATCAAATTTACAATTGTAAATGGTACAACAGTTGAACTTTGTTCAATTTTAAAGTCAGGCGGCGTGGATATTGCGATTTGTAATTTGCCAATTGACGATCATACATTAGAACGAAGACCTTGTTTTGATATTCAGGATACGTTTGTCTATGGATCCAAGTTCAAAAAGATTTTAGCCAAACCGTTAAGTCTTGATGAATTAGTAAAACTCCCACTAATCTTTCTCGAATCAAAATCAAATTCCAGAAGGTATGTAGAGGATTATATCCGTTCAAAAGGGATAAAATTGGAACCGGAATTTGAATTAGGTTCACATGATTTAGTATTGGAATTCGCGAAGATTAACCTAGGGATTGCTTGTGTCACAAGGGAGTTTGCACAAGATTATATCTCAACGGGATTATTATCAGAAGTTCAGCTCATTGAAGAGATTCCGAAGCGTAGTGTCGGTGTTTGTTTCTTAAAAAGTGTGCAGCTCTCGCCAGCCGCGACACGATTTGTGGAGATTTTGGAGAATGAACGGTTGTGAAAGTAAAATCAGAGTCTAACCTATCTCGTATCCATATACACTTGGAGATTTGGAAAGACTCTTTTAATGTTTTCTTATAATAACAGTCGTCAGTGTAGGTCTTGGCGCAACCTAAAGTAAAAAGATCTGTTTGTTCTTAGGGAGAATAGAAGAGGGTTATGCACCATTGCATCACTTGTTGTGGTAATGCATCAATACCACGGTGAAAAGATGCAATATTACGCCTTTTTGGGACGGGGAAGTTTGGCATGGAACTTGCATAGTTCATAGTATTGGAAAAGAAGAGATATGAGGAGGAAGAAAATGAGTAAAGGGAAGATTGTTGGATTTATCCATAGTGGAATTACCGTGAAAAATTTGGAAGAGGCACTAGAGTTTTATATAGACACACTGGGATTGGAGCTGTTATCTACACAAGTTGCAAGTAGTGACTATATTTTCGATATTGTAGAAATTCCGGGATTAAAAGAAATTAAAATTGCTTTTGTTCAAATTCCAGGTGGACATGTGTTTGAAATATTAGAGTATGTCGGTGTAGATACGTATCCAGGAAACGCACGATCATGTGATTATGGAACAGGCCATATTTGTTTGAGAGTGGCAAACCTAGATGAGCTATTTATAGAGTTAAAATCGAAAGGGGTAACGTTTAAATCTAAAAAAGTAGCAGTTATTACAGCGGGGGCAAATAAAGGGGCAAAAGCAGTCTATATGCTAGATCCAGATGGTTATATCATAGAATTGATGGAAAAGGGATCATAAAAAGTAGAATTTGGATGTAAGCGAATACATGACGGGGGAGAAGAAGATGGAAGATTTGCATGGTAAAAAGGCGATTGTAACGGGTGCAGCCCAAGGTTTAGGTTTAGCCATGGTGGAGGGGCTTTGCGAGTATGGCGTGAAGGTTTGTATTATAGATATCTCACCAAATTTACAACAAGTAATTGAAGAGTTAAGACACAAAGGTTATGAAGTAGAAGGGGTATATGGCGATTTGTCTCAGTTAGATCAATTGACAGGAATTTTTACTAAGTCCATGGATTTACTAGACGGTAAGCTAGATATTTTGGTTAATAATGCCGGTATACACAAACCGATGCCAGCTGTAGATTTACCTGTCGAAGATTTTCAACGAATAATAGATGTAAATGTTACGGCAGTCTTTCAAATATGTAGACTTGCGGCTTCGAGAATGAAGCAAAGAGGAAAAATCATTAATATCGCATCAGTTTTAGCAACACAAGGGGGCTTTAATGCATCGGCTTACTCAACAAGTAAAGGGGCTGTGGCACAATTGACCAAGTCCTTATCTAACGAATGGGCAAAAGAGGGTATTAATGTAAATGCAATTGCACCTGGATACTATAATACAGAATTAAACCGTTTTATTTTAAATGATGAGGAGAGATTTGCCTCATTAGTGAATCGTATTCCAGCAGGCAGGTTTGGCAATCCGGAAGAACTTGCAGGCACTGTGCAATTTCTAGCTTCAAATAAATCAGATTATATTAACGGCGTTATGATCCCGGTTGATGGTGGATTTTTGGGAAGATAAAGGAGGGAACTTTTATGAAGAAAATGAGAAATAAATCATTTTTTTTATCATTGATTGTCGTCGTCCTACTACTTTCAGGATGTACTAGTATGAAAGAAGACGGAACAGTTGGTGCAAATGGAGAAAAAGTTGTGATTAGAATGGCAAACCTTGTATCTTCAGATAATTTTCTGAATGTCGGGTACGAGAAGTTTAAAGAAGTTGCTGAAGCAGAAAGTGATGGACAAATTGAAGTACAGATTTATAACAATGGAACGTTAACAACTTCTGAAGATATTGAGTATGAAATGCTTCAAACGGGTGTGTTGGATGTTGTCACGAACGCAGCATTCATTGTAGCTGCTAATGCGCAGATTCCAGCGTTGAATATCTTTGATGTACCATTTTTATTTTCCAGTGAAGAAGAAATGTATACGTTAACAGATGGCGAGTATGGTGACATGTTAAAAAGTCGTCTGGAAGAGAAATCGAACGCTTACTTCCTAGGGACTTTTAGTATTGGTTCTTTTGCAATTGCCAACAATAAAAAAGAAGTGCGTACACCTTCAGATCTAAATGGTTTGAAAATTAGAAGTACAACAACTCCATTGCAATCAGGCACGATTGCTGCAATGGGAGCAAACCCTACGCCAATATCTTATGGTGAGATTTTTACTTCTTTACAGCAAGGTACGATTGATGGTGTACAGACCACAACACCTTTAATTAATGCAGATAAGTTTTATGAGGTCTCGAATCATTTAACGCTTACGAGACATTTTCCATTGCCACATATCATGATGGTAAACAAAGTATTTTACGATGGGTTAACGGATGAATTAAAAGCAGTTGTGGACAAAGCTGCTGAGGAACAAATCAAATATGCGAGACAGTTGGCGACGGAAGCTGAAAAAAGTGCCATTAAAAATATGAAGGAAAAGGGCGTTAATATCGTAGAGTTGACACCGGAAGAACTTGAATTATTTAAGGAAACTGTTCAATCTGCTATTGATAAAAATATTGATAAAGTCGGTATTGATAACTATGAAATGGCACAAGAGATTTTGGGTAAAAGTCAATAAGTTAAAAAATATTAAATTAAAAATAGAAGTTTGGGGTGAGCTATATGAATGAAGAAAAAGTCAAATATACAATTGAGGGGTTATTCTGTGTTTTGTTACTTGTTGTAATGACTGTTCTTATGTTTACAGAAGTCGTGGCACGTTACGTTTTTGCTTCATCTTTTATTTGGATAGAAGAGTTAACAAGATACCTATTTATTTGGCTAACGTTTATTAGTGCTGCATATGTGACAGCGACACAGTCTCATATTAAAGTCGATGCAGCGTTATCTGTGTTTCCAAAAAAACTGCATCTAGCCATTAAAAGAGCAGGTCTTCTTATCTGGCTCGTATTTTCAATTGTGATTACGTATGTAGGTTTTAACTATTCTTTAACCATGCTTAGTGTAGGTGGAAATTCACCATCATTGGGAATAGCGAAAGGACTTATCTATTTGGGAATTCCAATTGGATATTTGCTTATGTCCATTCGCTTGGTTCTGAATTTGTATAAAGACATTACGAATCCCAAAATGAAAGATATGGAAGCATAGAAAGGAGAGAATTGTATGGGGACAGTCACATTGATGCTTTTCGGAATATTAATTGTTTTAATTTTACTAAATGTACCGATTGCAATTGCATTAGCATCTGCAAGTTTGTTAGTTGTATTAATTGAAGGATCAGTTCCGTTAACACTTTTTATTCAAACATCTTTTAGCTCAATGGATTCATTTCCTTTAATCGCTATTCCGTTTTTTATTCTAGCAGGTGACATTATGAGTCGGGGTGGTATGGCGAGAAGATTAGTAGATTTTATCCAAAGTTTTGTTGGCTCTATGACAGGGAGTCTAGGTATTATTACGATTATTACGAGCTTTATTTTCGCTGCTATTTCAGGATCAGGTGCGGCGACGGTGGCAAGTGTTGGTGCTATTCTTATTCCTTACATGCTGAAAAGTGGTTATGCACCCGGTTATGCAGCTTCTATATCAGCAAGTGCTGGAGCATTAGGTCCAATTGTTCCACCTAGTATTGTTTTTATTCTTTACGCAGTAATGGCGAATACATCAATCAGTGACTTATTTATTGCCGGGATTATCCCAGGCGTTTTAGTTGCGATTGCTTTATTAATTGTAAACTACTTTATTAGCAAAAAAGAGGGATTTGGTACGCTAAATGCCGAGATAGAAGAAAAAGAAAAAGTTGGATTTTGGAAAGCATTGAATGAAGCAAAATGGGCATTACTAGCCCCTGTTTTAATATTAGGTGGTATTTACGGTGGAGTTGTAACACCTACTGAAGCAGCCGTTGTGGCGGTTGTTTATAGCTTAGTAATTTGTATTTTTGCTTATAAAGAAATAGGATTTAATGATTTCGTCGGAATATTCCTTAAGTCCGCACATACATCTGGTTCCATTTTAATATTCGTAAGTGCAGCATCGTTTTTTGGACAAGTGCTATCAATTGAAAGAGTACCGCAGTTTTTAGCGGATTCAATCGCAGGCTGGACGACGAATCCAATTATTATTTTGCTGTTGATTAATATTTTCTTATTAATTGTCGGGATGTTTATGGAAACAGTAGCAGCAGTGCTAATTTTTGTTCCATTATTACTGCCAATTGTCATTCCTCTAGGCATTGATCCGATTCACTTTGGTATGATTGTTTGTTTGAACTTAAGTTTGGGGTTAATTACACCGCCATTGGGAATTAATTTGTTTATAGGTAGTAATATTGCCAATGTGCCATTTGAAAAAACATTTAAGTATGTAGCTCCTATTTTTGGCGCTTTGTTGATTGTATTGATTATCATTACATACGTGCCTTCGATTACATTGTTTCTGCCAGATTTATTAGGGAAATAAAAACGAACATCGTCAGTGATTGGCGATGTTCGTTTTTTGTTCATTTTTCAATTTTATACTTTTGTATTTTCCGTACAAGAGTAGACTGGTCAACTTTCAGAGCAAGTGCAGCCTTTCTTATACTTGGGAATCGGTTTAGAGCCTCTGTAATAACCTCTGCTTCATAGGTTTCCAAACGGCTTTTCAATGTTGCGAGCTCTGTATCATTAGAAGAAGCTTTGGGAATTGTTTTTACATTAAACTGTAGCCCATTGGTAAATTGCAATTCTTTTTGTAAATCATCAATACTTATTTCTGTATTGGAGCTCATTAAAGCAATTCGTTCAACTAAATTTTGTAACTCACGTACATTTCCGGGCCATTTATGGTCAAGAAAAGCATTCAAGGTATCGCTCGAAAACTTTCTGTTTAATCCGTATCTTTGATTGATGCCATTTAGAAAATGATAAATTAACGGAATAATATCGTCTTTTCTTTCTTTTAAAGGGGGAATCGTAATCGGGATGACATTTAAACGATAATATAGATCCTCTCTAAATGTACCATTTTCAATCATCTCCGACAAATTACGGTGGGTGGCAGCAATAATTCGAATATCAACCGGAGTGGGTTTTGTTCCTCCTACCCGTGTAATTTCGTGTTCTTGTAATACTCTTAGCAGTTTTACTTGTAATGGGAGTGGCATCTCTCCTATCTCATCTAAAAAAATAATTCCGCGATTAGCTGCTTCAAATAACCCAGCTTTCCCTTTTTGGTTGGCCCCCGTGAAAGCACCCGATTCATAGCCAAATAGTTCTGATTCTAATAGTGACTCGGGGAGTGCCCCACAATTGATTTTTATGAGAGGAGAGTCTTTCCGTAAACTATGTCGATGGATTAATTCAACGACTTTCTCTTTGCCTACTCCAGATGCCCCTTGAATAAGAACGCCGGAATCTATCTGTGCAACTCTTAATGCCCGATCTAATACATCTTTCATTAGATCTGAATGAGCGATTATAGATTGTTTTGGGTCATTTTGTTCTTTTAGCAATTCTAGTTCTTTATGAATCTGTAGATTTTGTTGTTCAAGTTGTCGAATTTCTGATTCAAGTGTATTCAAATGTGTTAAATCACGGACGTTATTAACAACTTTTTCAATTTCTCCATTTTTATTGCGTATAGGGGCAGCGGACACAAGAACGGTAGAGCCTGTACTGATTTTTTGAATGATTGTAACGGCTTTATTTTGTTCGAGGGCCTTTAAAGAAGCGGAAGCATCTATGATGTTTTCATCTTCAAGCTCTTTTAAGCTGCGTCCAATACAATCTTTGGCAGATAGTCCCGTAATCTTTTCATAAGAGGGGTTTTGATGAATGATAATTCCGTCTTTATCACAAATAACGATTCCATCAAAAGAGGAGTTAATGACTTCATTTAATTCATTTCTGACGCTTTGCAAGGATTCTGTTTCTTTTTTTAAGCGGACTAACTCGTTCATGGGGGCAATTAAAATAATAAGCTGATCGTTTTCTTGAATACAGGTAATTTCGGCAGGATAATTTAGCAAACTAAAAGAGTGGGCATTCATTAAAGCAGCTTCTACAATGTTTTCGAAGTAGTAATGATACTTTTTTGCTATTGCATTAGAAAATAAAAGTTCCCCTTTCCTATTGAGTATCAGAACGCCAATGATGTTGATTTTAGTGAGTAAACTTTGCATTGTTTTTCTCCTTTGCATCATTTTTTGAAAAGTGATGTCATTCCGCATCATTTTTTTGATTATACATCATTTATTCTCGGGAAAGTAGCATTATAGACCTTAAAAAGTTGGCATGAAAATTGCATGATAGATAACTGATAATATTCAAAAAGAAATTTAGGAGGGTAATAAATGTCTAAACTAACTACAGAAACTCCATTTTCGCCAGAATGCCTAAAAACAATGTTATATGACATGATGTTGATTAGGAGTTTTGAAGAAACAGTAGAGAAACTATTCCAACAAGGGAAAATTCATGGAACGATGCATTTATGTATCGGACAGGAAGCAACAGCAGTTGGGGCATGTGTACCGTTAACTAAGGAAGACAAAATTACGAGTACCCATCGTGGGCATGGACATAGTATTGCAAAAGGAACAAAGGTTAAAGGGATGATGGCTGAATTACTTGGAAAAGAAACGGGCTACTGTAAAGGCAAAGGCGGCTCGATGCATATTGCAGACTTAGATGTAGGGAATTTAGGTGCGAATGGTATTGTGGCGGCGGGATTACCATTGGGAACAGGTGCAGCATTAACGTCAAAAATGAAAGATCTTGGTTATGTCGTTTTATGTTTTTTTGGAGACGGTTCAACAAATGAAGGAGCATTTCATGAATCACTAAACCTGGCATCGATTTGGGATTTACCGATTGTTTTCTTCTGTGAAAATAATTTATACGGTATGTCAGCTTCAATTAAAGAAATGACAAACATCCAAAATATTGCAGATCGTGGTATTGCCTATGGAATTCCAAGTGAAACGATTGATGGTAATGATGTATTAGAAGTTGTAAAGGCAACTGAAAAAGCGGTCGAAAGAGCAAGAAATGGTGAAGGACCTACGTTAATTGAAGCACACACGTATAGATGGAGAGGCCATTCTCGAAGTGATGCCAGGAAATATCGAACGAGAGAAGAAGAAAAAGAATGGAGAAAAATGAGAGATCCGATTGCTTTATTTAAAGAACAGTTAATTGAGGAAAGCATTCTGACAGAAACAGAATTTATGGAATTAGAAAATAAAGTCCAAGTAGAGATGGATGAGGCAGTAGAGTTCGCTGAGAATAGTAAAGCACCAAGTCTAGAGACTTTAGAAGCAGATATTTATGCATAATCGAAAGGTGATGAATAAAATGAGAGAAATTACTTATTTAGAAGCGATTAGGGAATCAATGAGTCAAGAAATGCGAACAGACAATGATGTTTTCATAATGGGAGAAGATATTGGTATTTATGGAGGTGCTTTTGGTTTAACGAATGGCATGATTGAAGAATTTGGACCGGAGCGAGTCAGAAATACGCCGATTTCAGAAGCGGCTATTAGTGGTTGTGCAGTGGGAGCAGCAATGACGGGGATGAGGCCTATTTTAGAAATTCAGTTTTCCGATTTTGTGATGATTGCCATGGATAATATCGTGAACCAAGCGGCTAAAATGCGCTATATGTTTGGCGGGAAAGCTAAAGTTCCGGTTGTTATCAGACTTCCAGGAGGTTCGGGTGCGGGGTTTGCAGCACAACACTCTCAAAGTTTAGAGGCTTGGATGGCGCATGTACCTGGTTTGAAAGTGGTACAACCTTCGAATGCTTATGATGCTAAAGGTTTAATGAAAGCGGCGATTAAAGATGACAATCCAGTTCTGTTCTATGAGCATAAATTGCTTTATAACGTGAAGGGAGAAGTGCCAGAGGAAAACTATGAGATTCCATTAGGACAAGCAGATATTAAAAGAGAGGGTACTGATATTACGATTGTAGCGACTGCGATCATGGTGAATAGAGCCCTCGAAGCAGCTGAAGAACTTGAAAAGGAAGGCATTCACGTAGAAGTTATTGACCCTCGCACGCTAGTCCCTTTGGATACAGAAACGATTTTACAATCGGTTAAGAAAACCAGTCGGGTCTTAGTTGTATATGAAGCAGTTAAAAGAGGCGGTTATGGTGCGGAAATTGCAAGTATGATTGCAGAAAGTGACGTCTTTGATTATCTAGATGCGCCAATAAGACGATTAGGCGGTGTAGCTACGCCGATTCCATACAATCCAGAATTAGAAAAAGCGGCGGTACCGCAGGTGAATGATATTGTACAAGAATGTAGAAAACTCATGAATAAGTAAGGAGGTGTCAACATGGCAATAGAAGTTGTAATGCCTAAATTAGGTGCAACAATGGAAGAAGGGACAATTGTTTCTTGGCTAGTCCCGGTAGGAGGAGTGGTAGAAGAAGGTGATCCTCTTGCCGAAATACAAACGGATAAAATCGTGATGGAAATTGAAGCAGAAACAACAGGAGTTTTGCTAAAAGTAGTGTCCGAAGCAGGCGAAACGGTGAAAGTCCATGATGTTATTGCTTATATGGGCGACGAAGGTGAAAGCGTTGAGGGATTGAAAAGTGTACCTACAATCACTTCCGAAATGCCGGAAGTAGACGGGAATCAAACAGCGACTAAAGAGATGGTAGAAGCAATATCTATAGCAAATGGTGATAAAATTAGAAGAACACCAGCGGCTAGAAAGTTGGCTGAAGAACACCACCTCAATTTACGTGAGATTACTGGCACTGGTTCACTTGGACGTATTCATAAAGCAGACGTTGAACAATATTTGCAACAACATACAACGCGAATTACACCATTGGCGAAGAAAATTGCGGATGATCAAAGAATCGACTATAACCAAATAAATGGAACTGGTTCACACGGAAAAATCCGTAAAGAGGATCTTGTTTCAACGCCTACCGTAAATAAAAAAGTTACGGATGTGGCTAACAAGCGTGTACCGTTCAAAGGAATGCGCAAAGTAATTGCGGATAGAATTTCTGAAAGCGCATATTCAGCACCACACGTAACTCTAATATCGGAAATTGACATGACGAATTGTGTAGCTCTTCGTCAAGATTTACTACCGGTGATTGAAAAAGTGGAAGGATTAAGAGTCTCTTTCAATGAAATCTTGTTGAAGGCAACGGCATTTACTTTAAAACAAAACCCGAGCATCAATATTTCATTAGATGATAAAGAGATTATCTATCATTCAACGATCAATATAGGAATGGCTGTAGCTGTACCAGACGGCTTAGTTGTTCCGGTGCTTAGAGATGTAGATACAAAAGGTCTAGCAACTCTTACAAGTGAAGCTAAAAGCATTGGAAAGAAGGCTCGTGAAGGAAAGCTTTCACCCGATGATATGCAGGGCAGTACATTTACAGTTAGCAATTTAGGAATGTATGCTGTTGATGGATTTACACCAATTATAAATAGCCCGAATGCTGCTATTTTAGGTGTAGGACGTATTCAGAAGAAAGCGGTTGTTGTGAATGACGAATTAGCCATTCGATCTATGATGAGTTTAAGTTTGTCTTTTGATCATCGAATTATTGATGGTGCTCCAGCTGCAGCATTTTTAACGGATTTAAAAGATGTATTAGAAAATCCATTCAAATTAATGATATAAGGGGGTGACAATAAGATGTCGTATGATGTGATCGTTGTTGGTGGCGGACCAGGTGGCTATGTTGCTGCGCTTAGGGCTGCTAAAAATGGTAAGCGGACAGCACTTATCGAAGTAGATTATTTAGGTGGTACTTGCTTAAATAGGGGCTGCATTCCATCTAAAACATTATTAAAACATGCGGAAGTTATAGAGAACATTGAAAAAGTAAAAGATTGGGGAATTAAAACGGATAATTTGACTTTTTCATTAGATGAAATGTTTGCACGTAAGGATCAAGTAATTGCTACTTTACGAAGTGGAATTGACTATTTATTGCAGAAGGGTAAAATTGACGTCTACACGGGGTATGGCACTATACATACCGATAAAACAGTGACAATTCAAACTAAAAATGATTCTAGAAAAATTACGGGTAAGAAAATCATTATTGCGACAGGTAGTCAGCCTGTTGTGCCACCGATTACTGGACTTGATACTATAAGTTACCACACAACCGATACGATTTTCGATATCACAGAAATTCCTCAATCGATTGTCATAGTTGGTGGAGGCGTTATTGGAGTTGAATTTGCGAACATTTTTGCAAGCTTAAAAACAGCAGTTACAATTGTCGAACTAGGGGATAGAATCATACCAACGGAAGACGAAGAGGCTTCAAAAGTGTTGCTTAAAAGTTTAAAGAAAAAAGGAATTACGGTGTTAACAAAGCATCAGGTAACGTCCGTTCAAGCGAGTAACAATGAAAACCTCATTAGGATTCTTTCGCAAGAAGGTAGGACAGAGGACTTAAAAGTGGATCAAATTCTGTTTGCGGTTGGACGTAAGCCTAATCTTGCCGCCGTTGCAGAACTAGATCTTCAAATGAATGGTAAGCATCTTGCGGTGAATGAGTACCTAGAAACGAGCAAGAAAGATTATTTTGCTGTAGGTGATGTGATAGGCGGACTACAATTAGCACATGTCGCCAGCGCTGAGGGGTTAACGGCTGTAGAGAATTTGGATGAAGCAAAAGAAAAGATGAATTACAAAGTGATCCCCCGTTGTATTTATACGAATCCACAAGTTGCGAGCGTGGGGATGAGCGAAACAGAATTGAAAGAAAGAGCAACTCCATATAAGGTAAATAAGTACTCATTTCAAGGGAATGGAAAAGCTTTGACAATGGGTGATACGGAAGGATTTTCAAAAGTCCTAATCGATGAGAAGTATGGTGAAATCCTCGGAGTTATTATGGTAGGTGCTCATGTCACAGAGATGATTGGCCAATCTTCTGCTTATATGTACTTGGAGGGAACAGTTGATGAGCTTGCACAAATGGTCCAGCCTCATCCTTCTCTCTCAGAAGTATTAATGGAGTCGGCAAATGCGTTAGTTGGCAAAGGGATTCATTCTTAATCACAGTAAGGAAGGTGAACAAATGTTCAACTTGAATGGGAAAAAAGCGATTATAACAGGCGGTGCCCAGGGATTAGGTTTTTCAATGGTCGAGGCTTTTCATAATGCAGGTGTTGAGGTTGCAATAATTGATATTTCAGATGAGATGTTTAATATTTCCAACAAGTTAATAGCGAACGAAGCAAAAGTTCATGTTGTTAAAGGGGACTTGTTAGACATAGAGAGCTTAAGGCAATCTTTTAAAGAAGCTTTAGAAAAGCTAGGTGGGACAGTTAATATTTTAATAAACAGTGCTGGTTTAATTGAAAGAAAACCTGCGTTTGAAGTTTCGCTAGATAGTTGGGATAGAACACTTGCGCTGAATGTCACTGCAGTTTTTGAATTATCAAGACTTGCTGGAATGGAAATGAAAAAGCAAGGATCAGGAAAAATCATTAATATGGGCTCAATCCTTTCTGTATTAGGTGGTTTTAATGCAGTTGCTTATTCTACGAGCAAGGGTGCTATCTTGCAATTGACAAAATCTTTATCGAATGAGTGGGCAGCAGACGGTATTCAAGTGAATGCAATAGCACCAGGTTATATGTTAACAACGATGAATACGGATCTGATGAATGATCCGGTGAGAGGTCCACAAGTAGAAGCTAGAATTCCAGCCAAAAGATGGGGAACACCAGAGGATGTTGCTGGTGTTGCATTGTTTTTAGCTGCATCTGCTTCGGATTATGTAACGGGGACGCTAATCCCTGTAGACGGTGGCGTATTAGGAAGGTAATCACTTCTAGGTAGGGGGAGAACTGAATGAAGAAAAGATTATTTATCAACGGCGAATGGATTGTAGCTGAACAGTATGAGAATTTATATTCTCCTTATACAGAAGAAAAAATTGCAGAAATCCCTCAAGCATCTGATGAACAAGTGGATGCCGCAATTGACGCTGCTTACAATAACCGAGAAGTTATGGCGAAGCTAACTGCCTATGAAAAAGCCGAAATACTAGAGAAACTGGTTGTATTATTACAGAAAAATAGAGTTGAGGCTGCTGAAATTATTTCTATGGAATCTTCAAAACCATTGAAGTTCTCTTTAGGAGAAGTAGATAGAACGATTGAAACATATAAGTTTGCAGCGGAAGAAGCAAAGCGTATTCATGGTGAAATGATTCCTTTAGATGCCGCAAAAAATGGTGCAGGGAGACTAGGTTATACGTTAAGAGAGCCTATCGGAGTAGTAGCTGCAATCACTCCATTTAACTTTCCGATGAATCTAGTTGCCCATAAAGTAGGCCCTGCTATTGCGGCTGGGAATACGATTGTATTAAAGCCGGCATCTCAAACCCCGTTGTCCGCTTATTTTCTTGCGGGGTTACTGGAAGAATCCGGATTACCACGCGGTGCTTTTAATGTGGTGACTGGAAGTGGGCGAAAAGTTGGGGATCGACTTGTAACAAGCGATAAGGTGAGCATGATTACTTTTACTGGAAGTCCAGAAGTAGGGATAGGAATTAGAAATAAAGCGGGTTTAAAGAAAGTAGCATTAGAACTGGGCTCTAATGCTGGTCTTATCATAGATGATGGAGTGAATATCGATAAAATCGTTCCCAAATGTGTGACAGGTGCTTTTTCTAACCAAGGACAAGTTTGTATCTCGCTTCAAAGAATCTATATTCATGAGAATCTATTTGATGAATTTATAAGGAAATTTAAAGAGGTGACGGAGAAATTAGTATTGGGAGATCCGTTGAATGAAAAGACAGATGTATCTTCCCTTATTTCAAGAAATGAGCAGGATAGAGCGAAATCCTGGATTGATGAAGCGATTCGAGAAGGCGCACAAGTCATTACTGGTGGTGTGATTGAAAATAATATCTTGTTACCGACTGTCATTGTAGGTGCAGAACCCCATTTAAAAGTATCCTGTCAAGAAGTGTTTGCGCCGATTGTCACGATTAACCCTATTGAACATGTAGGTGAGGGTATTGACTACATCAATGATTCAAAATACGGATTACAAGCGGGAATTTTCACCAAGGACATTTACACAGCAATGAATGCTTCTAAGAGGCTTGAAGTAGGTGGCGTCATGATTAATGATATTCCAACTTATCGAGTAGATCAAATGCCGTATGGTGGTGTTAAAGAAAGCGGTAATGCACGTGAAGGGCTAAAATATACAATTGAAGAAATGACAGAAATGAAATTGGTCGTTTGGAGTCAAGAACAATATTAAGTCGTTAATGAGGGATTGAGATGAGCGAATTATTTGGCATAATAGGAAATCCGATAGCACACTCGTTATCGCCTTTACTTCAAAATGAGGCGTATCAATTAAACGAGATAGATGCTTACTTTCAAGCTTTTCACGTAGAGCATGAAGATGTAGAGACTGCTATTAAAGGGATGAAAGCGATTGGTATAAAAGGATTTATGGTGACTGTCCCTTATAAAGCTAAAGTAATTCCCTTTTTGGATGAAGTAGATGCAATAGCTCTAAAAAAAGGTGCAGTCAACATTGTACAACTTATTGATGGAAAGTATGTAGGATATAATTTTGATGGAGAAGCTTGGCTCCAAGGCTTATTGGAAGATATGAATAGACAAAGCTTACATGAAGAAAGTATCCTAATTTTAGGTGCTGGAGGAGCGGCTTTGTCCATTTATCATACGCTATCCCAATATGGAGAATTGCGTATCGATATTGCTAATCGAACGATTGAAAGGGCTAATGCGTTAAAAGAAGTTGGCGGAGACCATAAATATACAAATGTTCTATCTCTTGAAGAGGCAGAAAGTATGCAGTATCAATATGATGTAATTGTTCAAACTACATCTATTGGGATGTGGCCTGACATAGATCAATCACCTATCCATATTACTAAGTTAAAGAAAGATGCATTTGTTTCAGATATTATTTATAATCCTGCAGAAACAAAGATATTAAAACAAGCTCGTCAAAATGGTGCACGGACGCAAAATGGTATGAAGATGTTGGCACTACAAAATGCACTTTCGATTGAAAAATGGACTGGTCGGAAAGTGAATTACCAACAAATGATGGCGTCACTTCATAAAGCTTTAAGTTAATTTCAACAGGTGCTTTTCTCATGTTTTCCGTCGTTCTTGAGGAAGTCAGGCTACAGTGTTCCATAAATAGAGTCGAAACCTTGTCTTTACAAAAAGAAAAAGAAAATCCACAAAGCCCAGCGATAGGATTAGTTCGCTGGGCTTTGTGGATTTTAAATATCGCCTACCACAAGACATGCTATACTTTTACTTGAATGAAGTTCTTACCCAGTACCTTACGCAGGAGACGATTATGCAAAAAAAACTTCTTAACCTAAAGTTTAATAAAGCAGATGGAACCATGTTAGTGTTGACGGCCCTATTGACGGCGGTTGCTGGTGAATTTAAAGTGATTCCTTTCAATGGCGAAATATTCCGTTTTGGATTGGGAAGTATCGCTTACTTCTTGCTGATTTTAATTCGACCGCCAACATCCCTTATACGAACTGGGTTGGTAACGGGGATAACGGTTGTTTGTTTTCGCCTTTTGGGGGATATGATGCTCGATGAATTTCATCTATTGACAAGTTTTAAAAATCATTTGCCGTCATTTTTGTATTATTTTCTATTTGCAGCTGGCTTAAGTATGATCAATATAGAGAAGTATAAAATGTTCCCATTATTTTTAGGAGCTTGGGGTGCAGTATTCGAGTTTGTTGGAAATAGCGCGGAGTTTCTGATGCGCGACTGGCTGTTACACCATGAAGGCTTAGGATTACGGGATTGGGCATTGGTTGGCGGAGTGGCCCTATTTCGCAGTTACTTTATTGTAGGGTTATACAGTTCAATTACAATCTCGGAACAAAAGAAGCGCATGCAGGAAATGCTGAGTGTCGGTTCTGAGCTGTATGCGGAGACCCTTTATTTGCAGAAATCGATGAATCATATTGAGCAAATTACGGCTTCCAGCCATGACTTATACAGGAAATTGAAAAAGCAGAATCTTCGGGATTTGAGTATGCAAGCTTTGTCCATTACACAGGAAATCCATGAGGTGAAAAAGGATTCACAACGTATTTTGTCGGGACTTTCCAAGATTACAAAAGAAAAAAGAGATGACGTGTTTTTACTGTCTGATTTACTTGATCTTGTCATGACGGCCAATAAAAAATACAGTGAGCTATTAAAAAAGACGATCACTTTCCGTTTATCGGCATCTGTCGATTTTGAAACGGGTCAACATATCCCATTGCTTGCTTTGTTGAATAATCTTACTGCTAACGCCGTTGAATCCATTGCAGACGTGGGAGAAATTCATTTTGAGCTACATGAGGATTCAGAACATCTTTGTATTCAGCTAACAGATACGGGCAAAGGTATTCCGAAAGGGGATGTTCCGATTATTTTTGAACCCGGTTATACAACGAAGTTTAACGACCGCGGCGTTGCGGCGACGGGGATTGGCTTGTCTCATGTGAAGGAAATTATACAGGCACTGAGAGGCCAGATTCAAATTGAAGTGCCGGAAAAGGGAACGATTTTTCGTGTCCGAATTCCCATTAATACCATTCGAAAGCGAGTTGAATAATGCTGCGTTATTTTATAGTAGATGATGATATGGCCAGCCGACGAATGCTGGAGAGAGTCATAACAGAAGGTGGTCTTGGCATGGTCATTGGTGAGGCAGAGAGTGGGGTGAAGGCCCTCACCACCGTGCTATCCTTACAACCTGATATGGTGTTGATTGATTTATTAATGCCTGAATTGGACGGCATCGAAACGATGGAGCAATTGAAAAGTCGAGGTTATCAGGGACAATTTATTATGATTTCCCAAGTTGTTAATAAAGAAATGGTAGGAGAAGCTTATGAAAAAGGTGTGGAATTTTTTATTCATAAGCCGATTAACCGTGTGGAAGTGCAGAGCATTTTACAAAAGACTACGGAAAATTTTCGCTTACAAGCTTCATTAATGGCGATTCGCGAGTCATTGGCACATATAGGGCCAGTTGTTCAAGCGCCAAAGCAGCGAAGTGTGAAGGAAATTGTGTTAACAATCTTGAATGATATGGGGATTATCGGAGAAGTTGGGAGCGACGATATCGTCATGATGATCGAGATTTTGATGAGTCAGAAGGGGCGGGGGGCGCAGTTGCCGCCATTAAAAGAGCTATACGAAGCAGTCGCACATAAGATTGGCAATGTAGACATCACTAAAGAAAGCAAAGCGATTGAGCAACGAATTCGCAGAACAATTCTGATGGCGGTCAATAATTTGGCGTCGCTTGGGGCAGTAGACTATACGACTGCAGAGTTTGAGTATTATGCGCCTCGTTATTTTGATTTCCAAGAAATACGCAGTCGTATGAAGCAAATTGAGGAAGACCATCAGGAACCGATAAAAGTGAAAATTAATAGCAAGAAGTTTATTCAAGTGCTGTATCTCGAAGTAGAAGATAAACTGATGCGGTTATAATTGTAAAAAGAATGATGCGAATCTTCATCCAGGCAGAAAATACTGAATTATACAATGTCGGATTTTGTCGGTTTCCATAAGTCATCTGTAATATATTCTATATACCGAATTCTGATATAAAGAAAGCGGTTTCATTAGGAGATAAGAGGTGACTTTTGGATGAAGAAGAAATTTAAACTAAGTTTAGGATATCAAATTCTTATAGGATTATTTTTAGGGATTGCTGTCGGTGCCATTTTTTATGGAAATCCTGCGGTAGAAACTTATTTGCAACCACTAGGTACAATCTTTATTAACATGATTAAAATGATTGTGGTGCCGATTATCGTTTCGACATTAATTGTCGGTGTGGCGGGTACCGGCGATTTAAAACAATTAGGGAAGCTTGGCGGCAAGACGATGATCTATTTCCAAGTGATTTCACTAGTTGCGATCATTGTCGGGTTGTCTGCGGCAAATATTTTCAAGCCTGGTGTTGGTATTGACATGTCTACGCTGACAAAAGGCGATATTGATAGTTATGTCCAAACAACTGAAAGCGTGCAAAATGAAGGCTTCATGGATGTTCTTGTTAGTATTGTACCGAGCAATGTTATCCAAGCGATGGCGAATGCGGATATGCTTTCGGTTATTTTCTTCTCTGTATTATTCGGTTTGGGGATTGCGTCGGTTGGTGAAAAAGGAAAACCTGTTCTTGCATTTTTCCAAGGTACCGCGGATGCTATGTTTTGGGTAACAAACTTTATCATGAAATTTGCTCCGATTGGCGTTTTCGGTCTAATGGGTGTGACAGTATCGAAATTTGGTTTAGAGTCCTTGATACCGCTTGGCAAGTTAATGATACTTGTTTATGCGACAATGATTTTCTTTGTGATTGTTGTGCTTGGCGGTATTGCGAAACTGGTTGGCACGAGCATCTTCAGCATTATTAAAGAACTAAAAGAAGAGCTTATTTTGGCTTATTCCACTTCCAGTTCGGAAACAGTTTTGCCGAAACTGATGGAGAAGATGGAGAAATTCGGATCGCCGAAAGATATCGTTTCTTTCGTCATTCCGACGGGCTATTCCTTTAACTTAGATGGTTCTACGTTGTATCAAGCACTTGCTGCGATCTTCATCGCGCAAATGTATGGCATTGATTTAAGCATTATGGAACAAGTTACATTAGTCTTAGTATTGATGATTACCTCTAACGGGATTGCAGGTGTACCAGGCGTGTCTTTCGTTGTTTTACTGGCGACACTTGGAACTGTTGGGATTCCACTCGAAGGACTTGCATTCATCGCAGGTGTCGACAGGCTTCTTGATATGGGACGTACAGTCGTGAATGTGCTTGGTAATGCATTGGCGACAGTTGTTATGGCAAAGTGGGAAGGTCGTTTCGGCACAGAGAAAGAAAAGAAATCTTATGAATCAGTTGAAGAATTGGCGTAAACCTTCTACTGTTGTGATTAGAAGAAATTGAAAAAGCAGGCAGTTCAGCAAACCGCAATGGGGTGTTGAGACTGCCTGCTTTTTGTTTTGTAGAAGAGCTTTACCGACAATGTTCAATGCTTGAGAGATATCCCCAAGCACCGCGGCGAATTCAACGGATGCCCTTTATTCCCCATTAGCAATCAACCTCACACCCGCCGCCTTATATTTCTCAACAATCTCCTTCTTTACCCCATTGTCCGTAATGATGTAATCGATGTTATCAATAGGAGCAATGCCAATCGTTACATCTTTCTCGAACTTCGTATGATCCGCAGCAACATACACCTCTTTAGACAGCTCAATAATTTTCTTGCGAGTGATGGCCTCTTCCAAGCTATAATCTGAAATCCCTTTTTCAAGGGTGATGCCACTCGCGCAAATAAAGGCTTTCGCGATATTCAATTCATTAAAGTTAAATAAATAATCAAAAGCCGTAACCGATTGTTCATGTGGCCTCACTTTTCCACCGATAATGATCAACTCAATATGGCTATTGAGAAGTTCATTAATAACAGGGATGGAATTCGTAATCACAGTCAGCTTCTTCATATGTTTGATATACTTCGCAATTTGATACGTCGTCGAACCACTATCGATATAAATACAATCCCCATCATTAATATAGCTACTACAGGTTTGTGCAATTTGTTCTTTTTCCGCTAAGCGACTCCCCATACGTTCACCTAATGCCGACTCTCCAAACTTCGATTCAATCAGTTTCACGCCACCATAAATCTTCTCGATTTTTCCTTTACGCGTAAGAAGCGTTATGTCTCTTCTAAGGGTTTCAATCGAAACATGAAGTGCTTCAGTGAGTTCTGTAATCTTTACTACTTTTTTAATCGTGAGTAAGTCGATAATCTTCTGTTGTCTTTCAAGTGGAAGCATCTACTTCACCCGCCTATTCAATGTTCTCCTCATAAGTAACGAGGGACTTGGCAGTAAATATAGCATTAATTGCTCAACAAGTAGTCAACAATTGGGCAACATTTACGAATTGTTTACAAAAATCGCAATGTACATTTACATTGCCCTCCTATACTAAGGTTGTAGCGAAGGAGGTGAGCGATTTGCTAAAATTACAAAATATTAGCAAGCAATTTGATGATAAATTAATTCTGGATGACATAAATCTTGAGATTGAAGAAGGCGAGATCGTCTCATTATTAGGCCCAAGTGGAAGTGGTAAAACAACATTGTTAAACATCATTTTAGGGCTAACGAAAATGGACCGTGGAAAAATCATTTTTAATAACACGGATTTGACGAATGTATCGATGAAGGATCGTGGCTTTAATATTGTGTTTCAGGACTACGCACTGTTTCCCAATTTAAATGCGTACGACAATATTGTTTATGGTTTACGAAACAATAAAGGATTGGTAACTGACGCAGAACTTCAAGAATACATCGATTTTCTGGAATTGACGCCACATTTAACAAAGAAAGTAGGCGAACTATCAGGGGGTCAAAAACAACGCGTGTCGATTGCAAGAACGCTCGTCATGAAGCCTAAGATCTTATTGTTAGACGAACCGTTGAGTGCGTTAGATGGTGTCATTAAAGAATCCATTAAGCAGCGCATTCAATCCATCGCTAAGGAATTCAAACTGACAACGATTATTGTGACACATGATCCAGAAGAGGCTTTAACGCTATCCGATAAAATCTTGATCATTAATCAAGGGCATATTTCGCAATTTGGAACGCCGCAACAAATTATTAACCAGCCAACGAATGATTTTGTGGAGAAATTCATTCTAAAACAATTACATATTAAGCGACAAAATATTTATCATTTATTCGGTGAACAGTATGCCTAATGTCAAACCGGCGATGCGCGTCATCTATATCCCAGTTCTGGCGTTATTCGCCGCCTTTCTAGTCGTCCCGCTGGGCATCTTGTTTGTTCGTTCGTTTCAAACGAGTGAGGGATTTAATTTCGCCAATTACCTGGCCGTGCTGTCGGATCAAGAGCTGCTGACGTCCATTGGTAATAGCGTAAAAGTATCCAGTTTGACGGCGGTTATTACAACGATACTGGCCTTTATGCTGGCCTACGCGGTGAATTGTACACGAATTTACAGACCGTTAAAAACGGTGATTAAAACGGGGATTCTTCTTCCGATGTTGCTCCCCACAATTACATATGGTTTTGCGATTATCTATTCGTTTGGTAATCAAGGAATTATCACCAAGATTGTTGGACGCAATCTAGTGGAGATTTACGGCTTTAACGGGTTATTAATGGGTTATGTGATGTATACATTACCGGCTGCTTTTTTACTGATTAATAACTCCTTCAAGTACATTGATAAAAAGTATATTGTCGTTTCCAAGCTCATGGGTGATGGGACGATCAGAAGTTTTAAAAACACCATTATTCGACCATTAGTAGGTACGTTAGGCGGCGCATTTGTCTTGTCCTTCATCCTTAGCTTTACGGATTTTGGGATACCGGCTTCAGTCGGGGGGACGTATTCGGTTGTTGCCACGCAGCTATACCAAGTGATGCTCGGTTCCATTCCGAATTTTAATCATGGCGCAGCGATTGCGGTTGTTATGCTTGTGCCGGCGGTGTTTGGTGTTCTCCTATTAAATTATCTCGAAAAGCTCAATTTCCATTATGACAAGTTTGGCGAGACGGAACTTATGCCACATAAAGGCAGAGATATAGGATTTGGGCTTGTCTCAGGTGCAGTGTTATTCGTGATGCTATCGGTGTTTGCAGTGATGTTTGTGGCACCATTTGTCAGTAGTTATCCGTATGATCTGACGTTCACGTTTAAGCATTTTATAGATACATTCGAATCGAGTGACTTAACGGCAGTCTATAAAAATTCCTTGTTTGTAGCTTTATTGACTGCGGTATTTGGGACGTGCATTGCATTTTCCGCAGCTGTGTTAAACGTTCGAACAGCCGTCAAAGGAAAATCATCACTGGATGCCGTAGCCATGATGACGAACACAGTACCGGGCATGGTGTTGGGGCTATCGTACTTACTGCTGTTTAACGGCAGTAGCTTAAAAGGTACTTTCGCCATTATCATGCTTTGTAATATCGTCCATTTCTTTACAACACCATATTTAATGGCAAAAAATGCACTATCTAAAATGAATCCAACATGGGAGACAACGGGAGAGTTGCTAGGAGATAGTTGGTTGCAGACGATTCGGCGGGTCATTTTACCGAATTCGGTGTCGACGGTCATTGAGATGTTTAGTTATTACTTTGTCAATGCGATGGTCACGATTAGTGGGATTATCTTCCTCGTTACGGCACAAACCTCATTGGTGGCAAGCAAGATTAAAGAGTTACAGCATTTTGGGAAATTCAATGAAATTTTCATGCTATCGTTACTCATTTTTGTAACCAATATCATCGTGAAATTGCTGTGTGATTATTTTCAAAAAAGGGTATCTACTCAACGATAAGGAGGAAAGTAAATTGAAAAAGATCAAAGGAATTTGGTTATCACTTGTAGCTTTAGGTGTGGTCCTGGCATTAGCCGGTTGTAGCAGTGGAGAAGCAGCTGGTGGGAAAGTGGTTATTTATACAAATGGGGATGAAGCGGCTTCAGATGCGATGGCAAGTGCATTGGATGCGGCGGGATATGAAGACAAGTATATGCTGCAATCGTTAGGCACTTCTGAATTGGGCGGAAAGCTCATGGCAGAGGGCGATAAAATCGAAGCGGATCTTGTAACGATGAGTTCGTATTTCATCGAAAGTGCACAGCAAGAGCATGAAATGTTTACAGATGTCTCATTCGGTACGGAGGCATTGGAACAACATCCTGCTTACTATGCACCAATCTTAGCGAATACAGGAGCCATTTTTGTTAATACAGAAGTGTTGAAAGACAAAGGTTTGCCGATGCCAACTTCCCTAAAAGATTTAGCAAAACCCGAATTTAAAGGGCTCGTATCGATTCCAAATATTATGGCATCCTCAACAGGTTGGCTCTTCGTACAAGCGATTATTAGTGAGTATGGGGAGGAAGAGGGACAAACGGTTCTTCAAGATTTAATCGCGAATACAGGTCCACATCTTGAAAGTTCAGGATCAGGTCCTATTAAGAAAGTACAGGCGGGTGAAGTGGCCGTTGGCTTCGGTTTACGTTATCAAGCGGTTGTAGCGAAAGAATCGGGTTTACCGATTGAGTACGTCGATCCAACTGAGGGGAATTTCTCCTTGACAGAAGCGGTAGCGGTTGTGAAAAAAGACGAGGAAACAACGAAATTAGCGACGGAAATGGCTGCGGTTATTACAAAGGATGCACGCGAAGAGTTGCTGGAGCACTATCCAGTTGCATTGTATGAAGGAGAAACGGTGTCAGCGGTTAATCAGCCGACTCATTCCAAACAATTTGACCAGCCATTAACGGTCGAACTTTTACAACAGCACCAAGACTTTTTTAAAGCAGCTAACTAAATGACTGAGGAGCGGATCAATATGAATACGTACAAACTACTAACACCAGGTCCATTGACGACAACGACTACAGTGAAGCAGGAGATGTTACTAGATCGTTGTACATGGGAGGATGACTATAAAGAAATTACCCAAAAAATACGTACACAATTACTTGAATTGGCACATGTGACAGAAGAGCAGTATACAACTGTTCTTATGCAAGGTAGCGGTTCGTTCGTGGTGGAATCGGTACTGACGACAGCTATCGCTAAAGAAGATAAAGTACTCATTGTGACGAACGGTGCGTACGGGAAGCGTATTGTACAAATGGCGCAATACATAGGATTGAACTACGTGGAGTACAGTGTAGCTTATGATGAATATCCAGTGGAATCAGAATTAAACTGTCTGTTAGAAGTGGATCCTTCTATTACGCATATCGCGATGGTTCATTGTGAAACGACGACGGGGATGTTGAATCCAATTGAAATGATTGCGGCAGTAGCGAAGGCGCATAACAAAACGCTTATTATTGATGCTATGAGTAGCTTCGGTGGAATTGATATTAATGTAGCTGAACTGGGCATTGATTATTTAGTGAGCAGTGCCAATAAATGTATTCAAGGGGTTCCAGGTTTTGGTTTTGTGATTGCTAAGCTCGAGAAATTACTAACATGTGAGGGCAATGCACGTAGCTTGTCACTGGATTTATATGATCAGTGGAAAGAGATGAACAAGGACGGAAAATGGCGTTATACATCTCCAACACATGTCGTAGCAGCATTTGCAAAGGCAGTAGAAGAGCTGTTAGCTGAAGGTGGTATTCCGGCTCGCTGTGCTCGCTATCAGCGCAATAATGAGTTGTTAAGACAACGTTTAGCACAGGTGGATATGCATGCGTATATTTCTATTGAAAAACAATCGCCGATTATTACAACGTTCTTATTCCCGTATAAAGCCTTTAACTTTGCTGATTTCTATGCCTTTATTAAAGAAAGAGGCTATGTGATTTATCCGGGTAAGCTGACGGATGTAGATACGTTCCGCATTGGGAATATCGGTGAAATTTACGAGGAAGATATTATAGAGCTTTGCGACATTGTAGAAGACTATATGAAGGCGGTGGCGGTATGAGTAAAGTAGAGGGCGTTATTTTTGATTGGGCAGGAACGACGGTTGACTTTGGTTGCTTTGCACCTGTTAATGTATTTGTAGATATTTTCAAAAATGCAGGTATTCATGTGACGATGAAAGAAGCGAGAGAACCAATGGGCATGCTGAAAATTGATCATATTCGTGCAATGCTGTCTATGCCTAGAGTGTCAAAGTTATGGGAAGAGCGATATGGAAGGTCATTCAACGAACAAGACGTGGAACAGCTCTATGCTGAATTCGTCCCTGCACTGATGGCTTCCTTATCAACGTATACAGATCCGATTCCAGGAGTTATTGAGACAGTGGAGGCGTTAAAAGCACAAGGGTTGAAAATTGGTTCCACAACAGGCTATACGAAGACGATGATGGATGTTGTTGTGCCGAACGCCTTGAAAAAGGGCTATAATCCAGACTTTTATTGTACGCCAGATGACACGGATTCTGTCGGTAGGCCGTATCCGTATATGATTCATCGCAATATGGAGGCTCTTAAACTTCAGGCATCATGGAAGGTTGTCAAAGTCGGTGATACGACTTCGGATATTAAAGAAGGCGTTAATGCGGGTGTGTGGTCTGTTGGTGTCGTTATTGGTAGCTCCGAAATGGGGCTGAGTGCGGAGGAATTTGCGGCTTTAGCAGATGCGGACAAAGAGGCAATTATCGCGAAGACGGTGGATACATTTACGCAAAATGGTGCAGATTTTACAATTGCAACGATGGCGGAACTGCCAAAGCTGATTGAACGGATTAATGGTCTTCTGCAAGATGGTTATCGACCAGGGGTAAAGGCATCGTATCGTGTTGCGGGCATAGTATAAGCGGTACTATAAAAAACATGGCGGCGGAAGAAAATTCCGATTGCCATGTTTTTTATAGTGCTATTTAGTTCGATTTACCAATGACATGCTTCTGTTGCCCAAGATAATAGATCAACTCCATCAAGAGCGCAACCAAAATCCCAACGAGCATACCATTCGAAAGAAGAGGTTGTAAAAGTGTTGGGACCGTTGCAAAAGCAGTTGTAGGCATGGACATAATGGACAGTCCTATTAATGCAGGTAACGCAATTCGATAGACCGTTTTTGGTTCAAATGTTAAGCCTTCAATGTTGCGAAGGGCAGAACGGAATAATTGCAAATAGGCGACGAACAACACTGTATTGCCGACACTATGCGGGATGGTAGAGAAAAAAGCGCTCAGCGCGGGAACCATACCTAAGACAACAAATAACAGTGAGCCAACAAAAAAAGGTGCTCGTTCCCGAATACCTGTCGATTGCAAAAAGCCAAGGGAGGAAGCATAGGGTGCATAAGGGACAAGGCCCAGCATGCCCGCAAATGTCGATAAGGATCCTGTTAGTAAGAAGGAAGCTCGGTATTGCGCAGGTGTTGTATCCCTTTCATAAATATCTTCTGCCCCTTTTAAAGTGGCAATCGTGTTGGTCGTGTTCAATAACCCCGTAATGACAACGCTAATGACAACGCCCCATTCAAGCGTAGGCTGCCCCCAAGGAAACCATGTAAGAAAGGGAACGGTGCGAATCGTTTCGGTTGCCTCCGTTGGAAAGAGTAAAACAGCTGCAATCCAGCCAACAACCATCCCAATTAACAGATTCAAACTACTAATAATCCCTTTGCCTTTCACGTGAATGAGAATCGTAATGATCGCAAGGACGAAGGAAAAAATAGCCACTTTTACGTCAATGGTATCGCCAGCGTTGAGCCCAATCATCCCTTTCAAGAAAATGGAGATGAGTTGGTTAGCTAATAATAAAAGAAAGACGAACATCACAATAGGGGTAAACCACTTTTTTAACAGTTCACCCATGCCGAGTAAGCCAAACACGGCAACTAATACACCAGAAATCATCACTCCAACGGCAATGCTACCACCAACCGTTGTCAGCTCAAGATTCATCGTACTTGCTGTGGCGGCTAAACTTAAAATAACCCCCCACCAAAGCCCAGACTGCCCTTCCATTAATGCTAATCGATGCCCAAAGAACCCTTGTAGCAGGCAGGCAATCCCAGTGAAAATGAAAGAACGCTGGATGGCCGAAACAATTTCAATTTGCTCCAACTGAAAAGCCCCACCGACTGAAATCGGAATGACGACTGTGTTGGCAAACATAAAGAACAGCCATTGAAATCCAGCTAACAACGTAACAGACGGTCGCAATGGTTTTTCTTCCAATCTACTCACTCCTAAACTTCCAATATGAAGGGAATTATACCATGAAAGTATTTAGATTGACCATTTAATTCAGAAGGTTCTAAAAAGAAGTTCGTGCTAAAGGATCTCAATTACAACGCTTTGAGGATACGTTTCCTCTTTATACAACTTCATTGAAAACAGCCTCTCAGAGAATACCGAGAGGCTGTTTTCATTTGAGTAGCAAATTTAATTTTTAACGCTTGCGTTGCTGGACTCGCCGAGGCTCAATGATTTTGTTTCTGGAGCCCATGCAATGGAGACAATCGCTCCAACAACGAGAACGCCTGTAAGGCAAAGCATTGTATTTTGAATTCCTATATTAGCAATCCCGATTGGTAGTAAGAATGTTCCAATCGCTGAACCGAGTCGACTGACGGCTGTTGCAAGGCCGACACCAGAAGAACGAACTTCTGTCGGGAAGCTTTCTGCTGGAAAAACACCAACGAGATTACTGACAGCAGACATAATAAGGGTGAAAATCGCAAAGGAAATGATCATCAATACAGTTGCGCTACTAGGTAAGAAGCTGAGAAGAGCTAGTGTAACGATTAGCACGATGAAAGAACTAATCAAGAAACCTCTACGTGAAAACTTAATTGTAAACAAAATACCTAAAACTGCCCCGATAATAAGGAGACCATTTAGCAGGAAGTCGGTTCCGAATCCTTCATTAAGCCCAATTGCTTCTAAAATATTTGGCAAGAACGTGTAGATTGCGAAATAAGGAATGACTAGACAAACAAAGAAGATACAGTTAAATGCAGTTCGTTTACGTAGTTCTTTACTAAACAATGTTGCAAAGCCTGTTTTTCCAGAAGGCTTTTTTTCATCATCGAGCACTACGTTCGGGCCAAAGTGTTTTGTAATAATGGCTTGTGCTTCATCAGCTCGTCCTTTACTCATTAGCCATCTTGGGGACTCTGGTGTACCCATTCGTAGGAGCAAAATAATGACTGCTGGAATCGCTGATGAAGCCAACATCCAACGCCAAGCATCAGGGGATGAATCAAGGGCCATAATCCCAATTAAGTTGGCTGCTACATAACCGAATGTCCAAATAACACTAAATGAGCCTAGTAAGACTCCGCGGTGTTTACGCGGTGAAAACTCAGCAAGCATCGTATGTCCAACACTATAGTCACCGCCAAGTCCAATCCCAATCAAAATTCGATATAAGACCAATTCTGTCGGACTATCAGCAAAGAACTGCAAAATGGATGCCGCCGTAATCAAGATAAAGCTGAGCACAAATATTTTTTGTCGACCTACATAATCAGATACCCAGCCTAACACCAAACTACCTAAGAATAGTCCGAGTAAAGCAGAGCTCCCAATTAGGCCAATCCAAAAAGGGGTTAAATCCATTTGTGGTGTCAGTATTGCAAGTGCAAATCCGACAATTCCTAAAATGTACCCATCCGTGAAATGGGCTCCAAACGTAAGGCCTGCAATTTTGACATGAAATTTATTGAGAGGTGCATCATCTAGCTTGATTTTCTGTTCTTGAGTGTCAAGTACTGCATTATGGCTTCCCAATTAAATCACCCTCCATTTATGTATGATAACCCTCCTATATGAATTCGCTTATAGAGGAAAGCGTTTTCAGTTAAAGGAATATATCTAATGTTCACAATGTGAACTACTAGTGCGCATTGTGAAACTATTTGAATTATAGTCTCTTGTTTGAGCCTATGTCAAATACTTTTGAAAATAAAAAAGAATGAACGCAACATTTCCTCTGAAAATGTTGCGTTCATTCTTTTAATTATTTAGGTGTTTATGTTTTTCCAATCAGTCCAATTGATCTTCAATTTTTTTTGCGGCTTCTAACATTCGATTGCCTAATTGCAATAATTTTTCTTTCGAGAGCCGGAAGCTAGGACCTCCAAGGGTAATAAATGCAACTAGATTTTCTCTCTTGTCGAAAATCGGTGCTGAAATGGCATTTTCATTCTCATCGAATTCTCCAATGGACGTTCCAATCTTTTGAATCCGAATTTTTGCGAGCTCTTTCCGCAGTTCTTCTGGATCTGTGATTGTATATGTAGAATGGGATGCAAGAGGCTGCTCCAATAACACATTTAACTCCTTTTCCGGCAGCAAACTTAATAGAATTTTTCCGTTTGATGTACAATGTAAAGGTGAAATTGTATTGGAATAGTCCACTAACCTCACGCTATGGTCAGTGTCTATTTGATCAATTGCCAGTATCCCATCGTGTTTCGGGACACTCAGTAAAACGGTTTCACCTATGTCATCTTTTAATGCCTCTAGCACTGGGCGGGCTCTCCGTATAAGCGATCCGTACGAGTCGTTATGGGAGAGCAACTGATGTACGGCATATCCGAGCTGATAACCATTTGAAGCGGCATCAATTTCTACGAAGCCTTGGTTTTTTAGACTACCGAGCAATCGCCAAGCTGTCGTACGGTTCAAAGCAGCTTGTTTGGCTAGTTCACCGACTGAAATAGGCGTTGTACTTTCTCCAACTAGTTTAAGCAGTAACAAAGCACGCTCAACGGCTTGGACAGACGTATTTTCTTTTTTTATTGTTTGTTTTGGTGTGTTTTGATTAGTAGTTTCCATTCTTTAATTATAGCCTAAACGAACGAAGAAATGTCAATTAAGCAATTTTGATAAAACTGATAACTCCATCGACTTCTAAAATACTCGATCATATAATAGTGGTGAGGTTCATTTTGGGAAGGAATATTAATAATAAGGTTAATACGTATTATCTTTATGAATAGAGGCTGTGTAGAACAAGTCGGTTGATGGAATTTCAATCTGCGAGCATGTGATTTTTGAAACCAGTAAAAGAAGGGTGTTGAAATTGGCTGTCCAACTCCATTTGAATCTCCTTCTTTTATATTAAGAAAAGTGTTAAAAGGTCCTCCTTGACGTGCGTCAAGGAGAACCTTAGCATAGGGCAATTAGTATTTAAATGTCTGGATCGTTACTTGCAATTCGATGGCCGTTTGGGCAAAGTGTGTAGAGGCGGCAACTTGCTCTAACGAATTGCCAACTGTTTTCATTGTCTGACGTAGTTTCGCATTCATTTCGTTGAAAGAAATCGATAACTGACCGAACTCATCTCTTGATGTTACTTGTAAGTTCGCCGATAGGTCACCATTCGTAAACTCATTCATTTTATAAACCATCTCGTTAATATTTTTGGCAATTATCCTGCCAAATAATGTGGAGAGAATGAGGCTTGTCAGCATTGCAATCATAACAAGAATCCCCATTTGGATCAGTTTTTGTTTACCGCTTGCTTGTGTTGCAATCATGTTTTGGTCGATATCCTCTGCCACTGGGTTGGCCATTTGTTTTCCAAAGACGACGAGTTTTTGGGAAACATCCTCGAAAATCGGTAAAGCTACAAGTCCAGCTTGTTCTTTGTCTCCCTTTTCTAATAGTGGTAGGATGTTTTGATCAATACCAGACTCCCATTCTTCAAGTTGAGCCAAGAAAGTGCTAAATCCACTGCTTTGTTCGCCTAATTCTTGTTGTTAGGTAATTGCATTATGTAGGTCATTTCGGATGTCGTAATGGTTATTTTTCATGTCTTCCTTTTCATAAAACATATACCCTCTAATCGCGGCATTCGCCCTTACGGTATGAAAAGCGATATCATTGTATAGAGTTACAGTTTGTTGATCTTTTTCAATCGTTTCTAGCACTTTATTATTGGTGTTCAAATAAAACATCCTAATTCCGGAAACAATTAATAAAAGTGGAAGGATCACCCCCCCGAATCCAAGTTGTAACTTTGCTTTAACACTTAACGCCATTATGCCTCACACTCCTACCACTGTCGTTCGTACTGGTATGCCATATTGTGGTTGGAAAACCAGGAAATATACACTATATGAGTTGAACTATAAGGAGGGTGTCTGTGAACGAAAGAGAGTATGATCGTACGTTGCGTATTCGAACGGTGGGTACGCGGGAATGGTTGAATCAGTCGGCCCATTATAACCGTTATGAGGCGACACCTTATATAGCGTTGGATGAACTGTTCCTCAGTTATCATTTGGAGAAGGCTGATCGAGTCGTCGATTTTGGCTCCGGTAAAGGGCGCCTTGCATTTTATTTGCATCATCGTTTTCAAGTGGCTGCGACGGGGATTGAAATGAGTGGACAGCTCTATCAGGAGGCGCTAGAGAATCAGGAAAGTTATATGCGAAAGAGGCGAGAAATGGATTCTTTTATCCGTTTTGAATGTTGTTTGGCAGAGGACTATGAGGTGGATATGTCAGATAATCGATTTTATTTTTTTAACCCTTTTTCCATTCAAATTTTCATGAAAGTCATCGATAATATTCTCCTCTCAGTGGAACAGCATAAGCGCCCAGTAGATATCATTTTGTATTATCCAACGACAGACTACAGTGAGTTTCTTGAAACGGGTACACCATTTGAGTTACTGCAAGAGGTAAGAGTACCCGGGTTATATGAGCAAAATGACAATGAGCGTTTTTTAGTCTATCGTTTGGGTTAAAAGAGCGTCAGAAAGAGCTGTCCTATCAGTCGATATTGACTTAGGGCAGCTCTTTCATTGTACTGTAAAAGATGGTGTGCAAAAGTGCTTCTATTTGTTCTTTAGGAAGTGGTTTGGAATAGAGGAAGCCTTGCATCTCATTACATCCAAGACCTTGTAAAATCGCTGCTTGCTCGGCTGTTTCAACGCCTTCAGCAATGACATCTAGCTCAAAATTATTTGCTAAGTCTATAATGGTTTTTACAACGGCTTGGTTGTTCGCAGACAGTTCTTGTATGAATGCTCGACCAATTTTCACCTGTGTGATGGGCAGGTTTTTTAACGCATGAAGCGAAGAGTATCCAGTTCCAAAATCATCGAGACTAATCTGAATGCCCATTTCACGAAGAGGCTGTAAAATAGATTGGCTGTACGAGACGCCCTCTAGCAAGTTCTCTGTAATTTCCAAGTTGAGCTGATGCGCAGGCAAATCGATGTTAGCTAACGTATCCTTGACCAATTTACTAAACGAAGGGTGCTTGAACTGGCGACTTGAGATATTAACACTCATAGAAATCGCAGGAAGTCCCTGGTCTTGCCATTGCTTCGCCTGTAAGCATGCAGTTTCTAACACCCACTGCCCAATGGGAATGATTAAGCCCGTTTCCTCGATCAACGAGAGAAAAGTAGCGGGAAATAATGTTCCTTTTGATGGATGATTCCAACGAATAAGCGCTTCCACTCCAGTGATTTCGTTCGTTTGCAAATTGAATTTCGGCTGATAATAGAGCTCGAATTGTTGTTCTTGTAGTGCTTGTTGCAATTCCTGCTCAAGTACATGCTTCTCTTTAGCGTTATGGTGCAATTCCTCCGTGAAAAATTGGAAATTATTTCTGCCCTTTTCTTTGACTACATACATGGCCGTATCCGCATTATTCATCAACGTATCAAAATCATCCCCATCATCGGGGAACATACAAATACCAATGCTTGGTGTTACGAATATATGATGATTTTCAAAGTAAAAAGGTTGAGAAACTTTTTCAACAATGCGTGTCGCTACTTTATTTACCTCTGAAATCTCTGTAGAAGTAAATAAGATGACAAATTCATCTCCACCCAGGCGCGCGACCATATCTCCTTTACGAACACAGCTTTGCAAGCGTTCTCCGATAGTTATCAGAAGTTGATCCCCAATGGAATGTCCCATAGAGTCGTTAACATGTTTAAAGTGATCTAAGTCGATGAACATAATGCCGATTGTGTCGTCGTTATGTGCCGCTTGTTTAATAATCTCTTTTGTATGCTTTCGAAATAGCCGTCTGTTTGGTAATCCTGTCAGATAGTCGTAGTAAGCCATATGTTCAACGAGTTTTTCAGCTTGTATTCGATCGCTAATGTCGATGACTGTACCGACTACTTCAATAACCTTCTGATTATCAAAGTTTGGCGATAAATAGATTAAAAATGTGCGTGAAGCATAGGGCAGTTCAAATTGTACGATATTCCCCTGTAGTGCATGTGTTAAATGGCCAAGGTAAGTGGTGATTTCTTCTTTTGAAAACAGTTTATGCATTTCTTCGGGGGTAATGTTCTCTTCTGAAAAACCAAGTTTTTTTGCTGTTTTTCCCTCAATTAATGTAATTGTAATGCCGCCACAGCCATTATCCGTATATTTAAAAACAGCATTTTGAAGATTTCTTACTGTTTGACGGAAATCATTTTTGAGTGCGAGTTTTAGCGCACGCTCCGTTTCTTTGCAATCGGTAATGTCTGTTCGAATGGAGATGTATTGATAGGGTCTGCCTTTTGAATCTAAGAACGGTACAATTGTCGTATTTACCCAATAATATGTACCATCTTTTGCTCGGTTTTGTACCTCACCTTGCCAAATTGCACCGTCTCCGATTGTCTGCCACATGTCTTTGAAAAAGCTTTTTGGATGGAAGCCTGAATTGACAATTTGGTGCGTTTGCCCGACGAGTTCGTCAGATGAGTACTGAGAAAGTTTGCAAAACTTATCATTTACATAGGTAATGACGCCTTGTCGATTGGTAATAACAACTACGGAAGATTGGTCGAGTGCGTGTTCAATATTGAGCAAGTTTTCGACTGTTCGCTTGTAGGGTCTATTTGTCAGCACTTTCGCCGTTACATCGATATCTAAAGAAATAAATTGGATAATCTCTCCGTTTTCGTCGTATATCGGAACAATTGTTGCGTGCACCCAATAAGGGGAGCCATCTTTTGCAAAAGCTTGCAGTTGTCGTTGCCATACTTTACCTTCCGTGACAGTCATCGTCACTTCCTCGATAAATGTTTTGGCTGTATAGTCTGGGTTTAGCATGCTATAGCTTTCACCAATCAGCTCAGCTTCGCTATATTTTGAAAGGCCACAAAAAGATTGGTTTACATGTGTAATAATCCCATTACGATCTGTAATGGACACACAAAATTTCTCTTCTAATAAAAGGGAGATGGCGGATATGTTGTTTACCTCCTTTAACACAATCTAACAAATCCTTTCTATATCCAGTTTCATGGCTAATTAAATGTGAAAGTATATTGGTTGGGTATTAGTAACTATTTAAAGAATGAGTCCAAGTGTTCATATAATATCCATTATAGCATGTATAATAGGGCTAATCTACTCTGATTTATAATGTAGTATCTGAAGTGATGGAAAATCATGTTAATCTGGGAGGGGGGCATATGAAAGGAGTCTGATTTGTCTGTGTATATAAAATGAACTCAATAATATCCCTAACAATGCTCGGCGCTTGTAAGGCGCCGAGTCGGAGAGTAGATGAAAATCATAAGTTCAACCTGGATAGATAAATGTAGTTATAGGCAATGCATAGCTTGCTGGGCTTCATCCCAAGGGACTTTATAGCCTTGACCTTTGGCACAGAAAATCGAAGTGGATGTATACTCCGGGTCTGCCTCTTTGTTATAGCCAATCTGTTCGATGATCTGTTCTTCGTTATGGCAGTAATCATAGCCCGCAAATTGTAGCTGAAGCGTGCCTTTGCCGTGTGTAAAGGATGCAAAGGTAGAACTATAATTCATGAAGGTGGCGACGGGTACTTGGCCAGCTACATGAACTTGATTCCCAATTGTTATTGGAGGTTCAAAGCTGCCATGAGCTTGTTGGATGTCTGCTAATACACGTCCGATATGGTCCAGCTCGACTTTGATTTTGTAAGCGTAGTACGGTTCGAGTAATCTGTTTTGTGCCTGTTCCAAACCTTGACGCAAGGCGCGATATGTAGCTTCTCGAAAGTCGCCGCCGGAAGTGTGCTCGTTATGCCCGCGTCCTGTCAATAATGTAATGTGGACATCAGTGAGGGAAGAGCCGGTTAACAAACCATGATGGTCGCGTTCAAATAGATGATGACGTACAAGATTTTGGTGACCGATTGATAACGCATTTGCGTGGCAAACATTGTCAAAAGAGATGCCGCTATTTCGGGCGGTAGGTTCAATTTTTAGATGCACTTCTGCATAATGTTTTAACGGTTCGAAATGTCCATAGCCTATGACGGTCGTTTCAATGGTTTCTTTGTAAAGAATTTTAGGTTCGCCAAAAGAAATAGCGCATTGGAAGCGTTCACTGACAATTTCTTTGAGTACTTCAAGTTGAATAATCCCCATGACATGTACGTGAATTTCTTGGAAGTATTCATCCCAAATAACGTGCAAAGAAGGGTCTTCCGCATCGAGGATTTTAAAGCAACGCAACACTTCTTTTACGTGGATGGATGCGTCAAAAATGACTTTGGATTTCAAAGTAGGGACGAGCTCGAATGTTGTTTGTTCTTTCAGTGTACCGAGACCTGTCCCAATAGATGCATTTGTTAAGCCTGTCACTGCACATAATTCACCCGCCTGCACGCAGTCAGCTGTTTTAAATTGTTTGCCGTTGTAGACACGGATTTGAGTCACTTTTTCAGCAAGGTCTCCATAATTGACAACCTCCCGAACGCGTAACACGCCGTCCAGTGATTTGAGGAAGGTGACTCGATTCCCATTGTCATCGTGGCGGATTTTATAGACACGAGCAGCAAAGTCAGTGGAGTTATCATAAGAAGTTGTTGTCAGTGCGTGCAGTTGTTCAAAAAATGCCTTGATGCCGATGTCTTTCAGTGCGGAACCGCTGGCGCAAGCAAAGAGTTGATTGTCTCGAATCATCATTTTAAATGTTTCCAGCCAGCGTTCTTTGTCATACCCCGATTCCATATAGGTTTCAAGCAGTGCTTCGTCCCGTTCAGCAATGAATTCAATGAGGTCTTCTTGCATAATCCCTTCATTAAAAGTATCGGTCAGATCACAGATATTTTCAGACAAATTGTCACGAAGCTCTTGTAAAATGTTCGTGACATCTGTTCCTTCACGATCGATTTTATTGATAAAGAAAAAAGTGGGAACTTGGTGCTTACGCAGTAGCTGCCACAAGGTTTCCGTATGGCCTTCTACGCCGTCGACTGCGCTGATAAGAATAATGGCATAATCCATTACCTGAATCGCACGTTCCATTTCTGGAGAGAAATCGACGTGCCCTGGCGTATCGATGATGGTATAGGTAGAGTTATCGTAAGAAAATGTCGCTTGGTCAGCGAAAACAGTAATGCCTCGCTCCTTTTCAATCGAGTGGCTATCGAGGAAAGCATCCTGGTGGTCGACGCGTCCCCGTTGTTTAATGCTTTTTGTATGATAAAGAAGCTGTTCTGAAAAAGTAGTTTTTCCTGCATCTACGTGTGCGAGTATCCCAATGGTTTTAAACATAATGTCACTCCAATCCATTTCTTGCTAATATCTTTATCAAATTTTGAAAGGCTTGCTTGATTCAAAATTTGGACGCAATTACTTCGAGGCGTAATTGATGTTAAGTATAGCAAATCTGAATCGGATGAATACGGATAATCGGTGTTATACTGAAAAGACATAGAATCGGGGAGGGATTATAGTATGCAATATTCGAAATCGAAAATGGAATTGCTCGTGAAGAACGATGCCGAATTGACAAAGCGTTTAAAAGAAGTGATGAAGGAACATGAGTTGGAAAAAAGTTTTGCTTTAAAAGCTTTGTATCATTCGCTTGTAAAAGACGGCGGCAAATATCAAAAGGATTATCAAGAGTTGTAAATAGGAAAGAGCGCGGAGATGCTGAAAAAGATCTTCGCGCTTTTTTTATCACGTTCCACGTGAAACGTTTTTTGAGTTATCTGTGTATTGGAGACCAAACTTTCATGTAAGGATGAAAAAAGTTTACAATAGTCTCATGAAATGCACCGCCAGTAGATAGGATAGATAAAGGAAAAGTCTAGTTCTAACAGGTTGGAGGGGTGAGTGTGATGACCAATTACTTATACCACTACACAAGTGTAGAAACGCTTGCGTTGATTTTACGGGATAAGACGATTCGCTTTAGCAATTTGTCTGTTGTGGATGATTTGGAAGAACAAGAGACAGAGGATTTTGGTGAGTATGGCCGCTTTTGTTTTGTTAGCTGTTGGGTAAAGGATTCGGCTGAGTCGATCCCGTTGTGGAATATGTATACACCTGATATGTCGGGTGTTCGAATCCGCTTGCCTGAAAATCCATTTGATACGGAAGTGCTGAGGACCGCGAATGACGGAGAACCTATCACCTATACGAAGGGGTTAGTCGACTTTCAAGAACGCAGCGGTTATTCGGCGATTCCGCCTGAAGCGGTATTTCTCGAAGTGCAGTATACGGATAATCAGAAGTTATTAACACCCTCCATTTTGGATGAAAGTAAAAATATATCACCAATCTCTATGGACAATATCGGAAAGTTTAAGCGAAAAGCGTGGGCTTTTCAAAAAGAGTATCGATACAAGCTGTTCATTCACCCTTGGAGTCTTGAAGAGGGTAAAGAGACGTCATTAGAAAACTTAATGTGGCATTTTGAAAAACTAAAAGAATACAAGTTAACGACGAGCTATGTGGACCTTCAATTAAAACCAGGTGCTCTGGATCATATGGAAATTTTACTTGGACCGAAAGTCTCCGAAGGCCAGCAAACGATTGTCGAAGCGTTGAAAGACAAATATGAGCCCTCTGCAGAAGTTATTAGGAGTTCGTTGAGGATTAAATAATCTTCGTTTAATATCGCAAATCTGGACAAGAAAGGGCTTATCTATCTCTCTATAATCAACCTAGGAGGGATAGACAATGAATCGTGTACAAACAAAAGATCCATATCGAGTTTATATTCAAACGAGTTTCTTATCACAGTTATTTTTCACATTGATCTTTACAGTAAACTTGTTATACCATGTACAAATTGTGGGACTCAGTCCACTACAGCTCGTGTTGGTGGGAACGGTATTAGAGTTAACGGTATTCCTTTTTGAAATTCCAACTGGAGTTGTGTCGGACTTAAAAAGTCGGAAGCTCTCAATAATAATCGGTTATTTTTTAATAGGGATTGGCTTTATAATTGAGGGGTTATTTCCTTATTTTATAACGGTATTATTGGCCCAGGTAGCTTGGGGAATTGGTTATACGTTTACCAGTGGCTCTCAACAAGCTTGGATTGCGGATGAGATTGGTGAGGAACGTGCTTCAATAGCTTTTATAAGAGGCGCAAGGGCAGGGAATCTTGGGCAAGTCATTGCAATTCCTTTAAGCATCTTAATGGGTTATTTTGTACTTAATTTGCCGATTGTTGTTGGTGGGTTTAGTATGATTGGATTGACTGTTTATTTAATCTTTTTCATGAAAGAGGAAAACTTCAAGCCACTGGCCAAAGGAGAAAGAACATCTTCATGGGGAAGCATGAAGGATAATCTAGGAAAAATCATTTCCTATTCCAAAGCAAGCTTGATCATAAGAGTGCTGTTTCTAATCGCATTGTTTGTTGGATTTTATAGTGAAGGCTTTGACCGTCTGTGGATGTCTCATTTCTTAGAGGTATCTAATCTATCCAACTTGGGCAATGAACAGTTAGTTGTAACGATGGGAGGCCTTCAATTTATTGTCGTTTTCGTTTCATTTGCAGCCCTTCATTTGATAAATCGCACCACAATCCATAAAAATCTCAATCATATTTACGTAGTTCTCTTGGTAGGGAGTTTACTGATTCTCATGTCCTTAGTGGGCTTTGCGTTCTCAACGTATGTGGTCGGTTTACTCGTATTCTATATAATCATCCAAGTGACAAGGCAAGTAATGTATCCATTGGAGGATATTTGGTTGAATAAAATCATACCGGATTCCTCTACCCGTGCCACGTTCTTTTCGGTAAAAGGCCAAGTAGATGCCATTGGTCAAATTGGTGGAGGACCAGTGATTGGGCTTGTTGCGTCAGGTTTTACGGTGAAAATAGCGATTCTTGTGAGTGCGGTATTATTAACACCCGTCTTGTTTTTATATAAGGTTATCGTGAAGAAATCCAAAGAGTGAGCCATTCACCCTTTGGATTTTTCTTTAATAGGCAAGTAGATTTCCATATATATTTTTTCATATTCCCAGTCATGGCAGTGTTCATCGTAATACTCAAAGTCATAGCTAGTTTCATCGACTTCATAAAAAGAATGTGGCAACCAATCTTCCAAAATATATTGCCAAGTACCTTTTATGGAGGCGACAAATTGTTCGACTGGAACAAGGGGAGTTCTAAAAACAGCGTAAGTTGCGTCTGGAATTTGCAACTTTGTTATTCTAGTCGGTAACTGAGTTCCTTGATCGAAATTGACTGCGAATAAATAGGTAAATTGATTTTTTAAGTCTGAGTTGCTTAGATTAAGACAATATTCACCGTGTATTTGTGGGGATAGCGCTTCGTACAATGTTTTTTCGATGGATTCGTCCAGGGAAATTCTTTGGTCCCAAAAGGCAGGCGCATCTCTTGTATAAGAGACTTTTTCAATCGCACTTTCAAATGTTTTGCCAGCAATCGTGAAGGCTGGCTTACGTACAATTTTTGGTTGCATGACAATGCCGCCTACTTCTTTTTGCCGAAGGCTTAATAAATTAAGTTTTGGGGGCAAGGAAAGTGGGCAATGAAGTCGATATAAGCTTGGTGGACTCCCAAAACAGCGCTTAAAAGCTTTGGTAAAACCGGCATGTGTTTCAAATCCATAATCCAAAGCGATTTGAAGTATTTTTTCACCTTTTCCTAAGTCAAATAATGCGTATTGTAGCTTTCTTTTCGAGACATAATCCATAACCGTGTAGCCGATATGCTTATCAAAGATTCTATAAAAATGATAGGGAGAGTAACCGATCATTTTTGCCAGTTTCTCGGGCTTAATCTCTTCTTTGATATGTTCTTCAATATAGTCGATGATTTGTTGTAGTAAAAGTACTTGTTGGATAGCAATCGCCTGCCTTTGAGTTTTATGGAGAATTGTAAAATTTTGATTTTTATCTATTTTCCGTCCTACCATATTGTACACTATAGAATAAGTAGTTTAGGGGGTGACGGGATGAAGAAATACAGCAAACAAGAGAACAGCTGGATTTTTTATGATTGGGCGAACTCGGCGTATTCGATTGTTATTACGACGGCGGTGTTTCCGTTGTATTATAAGGCGGTTGCTACGGATGCAGGGGTAAGTATGTCGAATTCGACGGCTTATTTAGGATATACGGTAGCCATTGCGACATTCATTTTAGCGATGATTGGCCCGGTTCTAGGAACAATTGCAGATTATGAGGGGTTGAAAAAGAAGTTTTTTATGTTCTTTTTCTTAATGGGGACGGCTGCGACAGCTTCATTGGCATTTGTACCGGGGGATAATTGGTTGTGGCTGTTAATCATATATACGATAACCGCTGTAGGTTTCCATGGTGCGAATATCTTTTATGATGCGTTTTTAGTCGATGTCACGCCAGAAGAACGCATGAATCAGGTGTCTGCACGTGGTTTTGGGTTAGGGTATATCGGGAGTACGATTCCGTTCATCATCAGTATAGCGATTATTATATTGTCACAAACGGGTACAATCCCACTTGCGACATCGACAGCTAGTCGACTGGCTTTTGTGATTACGGCAATCTGGTGGTTTGTATTTACGATTCCGATGTTGAAAAATGTCCATCAGCTGCATGGCATTAAACGAGAGCCTAATCTACTTGGTAGTAGTTTTAGACGGCTTGGCGGTACATTTAAGGAAATTAGGAAATATCGTACAGTATTTTTATTCTTATTGGCGTACTTTTTCTATATTGATGGTGTTGGGACGATTATTTCGATGTCGACCGCATATGGTAGTGATTTAGGAATCAGTGCGACGAATTTGCTCATTATCCTGTTTGTGACGCAAGTAGTGGCTGCACCGTTTGCGATTCTTTATGGGAAATTGTCACAAAGGTTTACAGGGAAAAAGATGTTGTATGTAGGAATATTTGTTTATATTATTGTTTGTATTTATGCGTTCTTCATGAAAACGACTATGGATTTTTGGGTATTGGCTATGCTTGTGGCGACGTCGCAAGGTGGTATTCAGGCGCTGAGTCGTTCGTATTTTGCACGGCTTGTACCTAAAGAAAAATCCAATGAGTTTTTCGGCTTTTATAATATTTTCGGCAAGTTTGCATCGGTGATGGGGCCTTTACTTGTAGGGGTGACTGCTCAGCTAACAGGGAGTTCAGCGTATGGCGTATTTAGCCTAATTATTCTATTTATCATCGGAATTGCCATACTCGCACGTGTGCCGGAACCGGATGAGCGAATAAAAGGAGAATCACATTGATTAAAAAGGGCGATATTGCAAATATGAAATTTGCGGAAGAAGTATTGCGTGTGCAAATACCTTCGTATTTGGTAGAGGCAGAGCTGATTGACTTTTATGAGATTCCGCCATTAAAAGATACAATCCATACGTTGCAGCAATGTGAAGAAATTTTTTATGGATATTATGAGCAGGATACATTATGTGGGGCTATTTCGATAAAAATAGAAGTAAACATCATAGACATCCATCGTTTAATGGTACACCCACAACATTTTCGAAAAGGCATTGCGAAGAAATTAATTGATTTCATCAGTCATGAGGAAGGCGTTGATACGCTGATTGTATCCACGGGTTCTAAAAATACGCCAGCTATTCAATTCTATCAAAAGAACGGTTTTGTTAAGACAGGTGAAACTACAATAACTGAACACTTGTCTATTACTTCCTTTCAAAAAATGTTGGGATAATCAACTAAACAGCTAGATCTAGGCGATAGTATTCGCTTGGATCTAGCTGTTTTTTATCACTCGCTTTTTTCAATCATATCAATGTGTAAAATTCTGAAGCCACCCTTTTCGAGCTTATCTTTCAATTTTTCAAGTTCTGCTTCTGTTTTGCCATGTTCAATCGTGATAACAACCCGTCGTGCTAAGACGGAGCCATTATCCAATGTAAACATGCCCTCGATATTTTCGCCGCGAAGTGTTTTCGTTAGCTTTTCAATCATCCCTTTAGCTTCCGCTGAAGAAAGTGTGATATTAATCCCGCCTGTTTGCAAGCCGAAAGCATCTTCTAGTACACTTTCTACGCGGTTATGCGTTAAAATACCGATGAGCTTATCGTTTTCTACAACACTCAAGAAAGGTAAAGCTTTGATGCTGATGAGTGCATTTAGGAAAGAGGAACGCTCGGAAATAAAGGCCTCTTGGTGCTTCAACAAGTGATCGATTGAAGCATCTTTGTCACCATTCTCTTCATATAAATATTCGATGAGATGGACCTTGTAAATCATTCCTTTATAGACCTCATCCTGGTCAACAACAGGGATACATCTATAACCACTTGCTTTGATGGTGTTGAAAACTTCAATGACGGTTTGCTCTGTGTTTGCGATGACAACTTCTTGTTTAGGTAAATACAAATCTCTTACAAGCATTTTACATCCTCCTTAGTTTTCGGGTTTCTGAGACCATTTCAACCATAATTGTAAATTTATCTAAATTTTTAGACTACGGTTCTATTGTATTATAATAGAGAAGGTGAATAATAAACAAGCTATTTTCTAGTCACTTTGAAAAAGGAGTTATGCTAGATGGAAATATTAAGCCTTGATGCACTGTTAGATGTAATAGGAGAATTATTTTCGGATGAAATCTCCATTGCCGTCTCCAATAAAGAATCCTATATTTATTATCGACCAAGTAAACGAATTGATTTGAAGATTAGACCAGGTGATCCAGTTAAGCCGGGGACAATTGCACATAAAGCGCTGCTAGAGAAACAGAAAGTATCGGAATTTATTGATCGTGATGTATTTGGCGTTCCTTATCATGGAATGGCGGTGCCTTTCCAACAGGATGGGCAGTTACAAGGGTGTGTGACAGCGATTTATCCTGTGTATACGGACGGAAAGTCGGTTGTGACGGTGAAAACGCAAGATGGCTGGATTCCCGTACCCTTTGCAGATGTGAAGTATATTGAGGTGAAGGACCGAAAAACGTATGTTGTGGCAGACAGTTGTTCAGGCACACATAAAAACTCTTTGCAAAACTTTGAGTATCTATTACCACGTGAATCATTTGTCCGTTGTCATCGTTCATTCATTGTCAATGTTCATCATATTAAAGAGATTTACCCGGATACACATTCGACCTTTGTGTTAGCGATGGAAGACGGTACGAGAATCCCTGTAAGTCAGTCTTATTCAAGCTATTTTCGCAAGTTATTAGGGTTCTGAATAGTGTGGAAAAGCATGCAACTCTATGTGTTTGCATGCTTTTAATGGATTACTGACGCAAATATGCTGCCCTGGACAATAAAATGCATGTCTTAGACCGTTATTTTGTATCCAGTTCCTAAAAGTCCATTTAAGCATTTTATTGGGCTACTATTAATTTATCTAAAAGTTATGAAAAGAGGCATCCATACATGGAAAATTATATAGATCGCATAAAAAATAAACAGTTGCATAATGTCATCGTCTCGGCAGAAGAAGCAGCGTCTTGGATTGAAGATGGTATGGTATTGGGGTTAAGTGGGTTTACACGTGCTGGAGATGCGAAAGCGGTTCCGTTGGCATTAGTGAAACGTGCAGAAACAGAGCAATTTAAAGTAGACGTCTATACAGGTGCATCACTAGGTTCAGATGTGGATAAATTATTGGCGGAATCAGGCATTGTGAATAAGCGTGCACCTTTCCAAGCAGATCCAGCAATGCGAAAAAAGATTAACGCAGGAGAACACCTTTTTGTCGATTATCATTTATCTCATATGGCTGAACAAATGCGTACAGAAGTTATCGGACCAATTGATTTCGCGATTTTGGAAGCGGTTGCAATCACGGAGGATGGCATGCTTATCCCGACAACATCTGTTGGAAACTCGTTGTCATTCGCCCAGCATGCGAAATCGATTATCATTGAGTTGAACGTAGCGCATTCTACGCAATTGGAAGGTATTCATGATTTGTATGAGCCAGGTAATCAAGGGGAAAGATTACCGATTCCATTGACAAAAGCAGACGACCGTATTGGGACAATCGGAATTCCAATCGATATGAGCAAGGTGAAGGGCATCGTTTTCACGAATCAATTGGACTCACCGTCAACAATTGTAGCGCCGGATCATGAAACTGAGATTATGGCAGAACATTTATTGACGTTCCTACGTTCAGAAATACAAGCTGGCAGATTGACAGAGCGACTTGCACCGCTACAATCGGGCATTGGATCTGTTGCGAATGCAGTTCTTCACGGTATGATCGATTCCGAGTTTGAAGACTTGGAAGTGTATTCAGAAGTGCTGCAAGATGCGGTCTTCGACTTAATGGATGCAGGCAAAGTACGTTTTGCATCTTGTGCTTCTATTACATTATCTGAAGATAAAGCAGAGCAGGTCTTTGGGAACTTTGAGCAATACCGAGATAAAATTTTGATGCGTCCACAAGAAATTTCGAACCATCCAGAAATCATTCGTCGTCTTGGCTTGATTTCGATCAATACGGCGCTTGAGTTGGACATTTACGGAAATGTCAATTCAACGCACGTATCCGGCTCGAAAATGATGAATGGAATTGGCGGTTCAGGCGATTTTGCCCGTAACGCACGTCTTGCAATTTTCGTTACGAAGTCTATTGCAAAAGGCGGAGATATTTCAAGTATCGTTCCGTTCGTTTCTCATGTGGATCACACGGAGCATGATGTGGATGTTATTGTCACGGAACAAGGTTATGCCGATTTACGCGGAATGGCTCCGAGGGAACGAGTTGGACTTATCATTGAGCGTTGTGCACACCCGATGTATCGTGAACAATTACGGGAGTATTATGCGGAAGCGCTTGAAAGAGGCGGTCAAACACCACATGTCTTGGAGAAAGCATTGTCTTGGCATATTAATCTAGCGAAAAACGGTACAATGCGCCAACTTGAAGAAGTATTGGTTTAAGTATATACAAAGAGAAAGGTTATCCTATTCGTCATTATGGCTGATAGGGTAACCTTTTTGTGTTTAAGCGCTAGATTTTGCTAATATGAAAAGTTTCACGTGTAACAAAGTATAGTCGTAATGGTTCGAAGATTGAAATACTTACCGGAATACAAACACTAGATTCTATAGTAGATAAAAGGTGAATATTTGAAGAAATACATGCTATAATAAACACCATACTATATAGGTATTTATTATCATATATTGTTATATAAATAGTTTATTTATTCATTACACAAACAAGGTCTTTATGACTAGCTCAGTGGAAGTAATCTATTGGTATCTCTAGGAATTATCCTTATAAAGGAGGCAGATCAAGAATGGGTTTACGCAATGCAAGTATAGGTAAAAAGTTATTTATTTTAATTTCTCTTTCTGTACTCATTTTCTTTGCAATTGGTGGAACAGGTTTCTACTATATGCAAAAAATGAAAGAGAACTCGGATCAAGTTTATCAGGAAGGATTGCTCCCGATAAAGTGGCAGTCCCAAATTCGAACGAATAATCGAGCAGTAGATGGTTACACATTGGAAATGCTGCTCACGACTGATTCAGCAGAACAGGCTGAGTTAGGGGCGCTTATTGAAGAGCGGATCAGTGAAACGCAAGAGTTAGTAGCGAAATTGGAGGAAATCTTGTTGTCGGATGCTGAAAGAAAAAAGATGGCTGAGTTCAATGAAAGTTATTCGGACTATTTAGTAGAGTTACAGAAGGTGGGAGAACTAGTCTTTGAGGGGAAAGCTGATTTAGGGTATATAAAATATAAGCAAGAACTCAAAAAAACACTAGAAAGCACGAATTCATTATTGGGGGAAATTGGGGCTTACTTAGAAAACTATGCAGATGATTTAGACAAGAGTATTACGGAAAGTGCTAAGACGAGCAATATTATTGTGGTTACAGTTATTATTTTGGCACTTTTGTTGAAAATATCGTTAGGATATGTAATTGCACGAATGATTATTACTCCGTTAAAAGAGATGGAAACATTGATGGTTGAAGCAGAGAATGGTAATTTGGCGATTGAAGGGCAGTATCGTTCGAAAGATGAGATTGGTGTGTTAACGACATCATTCAATAGCATGGTGTCTAGATTACGAGAGCTTATGAGACAAGTAAATAATACGTCTGAACAAGTTGCGGCTTCATCTGAAGAGTTGACAGCGAGTGCGGAAGAATCGACGAAAGCTAGTGAAGAAGTAGCGCATACGATTCAAGAAGTTGCCTTTGGTGCGGAGCGTCAAGTAGAAGAGACGAAGGCGAGTCAACAAGTCGTTGAGGAAATGGCAGGGAGTATTCGTTTGATCGCATCGAACACACAAGATATTACAACAAATGCAATTGAAACTTCACAAAAAGCACTAGAAGGTAACGAAGCGATTCAATCGACAATTGAACAGATGGGCTCCATCAATAAGACCGTTTCTCAATTGTCTAACGTAGTAGAAGGATTGGGTGAACGCTCCCGGGATATCGGCAATATTATCGAAGAGATTACCAATATTGCAACACAAACGAACCTATTGGCACTAAATGCTGCGATTGAGTCCGCAAGAGCGGGCGAGCATGGTAAAGGGTTTGCGGTGGTAGCGGACGAAGTGCGTAAGTTGGCAGAACAGTCGGCTGGCTCCGCACAAACCATCGCCCAAATGATTGCTGTAATCCAAGAGGAAACGCAAGTGGCTGTTCGCTCAATGGAACAAGCGACAGGGGAAGTGACAGATGGGATAGAAGTCGTCAACAAAGCAGGCGAATCATTTGCCCAAATTCGTACATCTGTGGATGAGGTCGCGAGTCAGCTACAGGGGGTTTCTGCAACTGCCCAGGAAATGTCGATTGGCGTGGAACAAGTGTTGCAATCTGAGGAAACGTTAGCTGAAATCGCGGAAGAAGCTGCGTCAGGTACGCAAAATGTAGCAGCCTCGACTGAAGAACAATTGGCGTCTATGGAGGAAATTTCAGCATCTGCAGAAGCATTGGCCCATCTTGCGGGGGATTTACAAGAACAGATTGAATTCTTTAAGGTTTAACTTGATTCGGAAAGGGCATCATTCTTAAATGGAGTGATGCTTTTTTCATGGAGCAAGTTGATAATTGTAGCGCGAAAATAATTGAAACGAAATGTACAAGTGATTCGTCAAATGAAGGTGACGACATAAATAGTGGTTAGTTGGTAACTGAGGAGGAGTTATTGTTATGAAAAGAAGAGTTGGCATGATTGTATGTGCATTGGCAATTTTTGCACTAGTGGGTTGTTCAAACGGTGAGAGTTCGGGGGAAAAGGCTCCTGCCGAAACATCTGTTGCAGCAATCATGGATGCTATTAAGGCGCAAATTGTCCAAGATGTGAAAGATGCAGGGAACGATGATGGGCGTACGGACGAGGAAATCCTAGGGGGCTATGTAGAGACGAATGTATTCGACGCCACGACAGACGATCCATTTGGACAGGTATTTTTTGAGCGTACAGCGTTGGATCAGGATTTGCTGGCAGAAGGTACTATGCTCCAAGCCATGTTCAATACGAATGCTGATGAAATTATCGTTTTAAAAGCAAAAGATCAAAAGGATGCAGAGGCATTGAAAGCATCTTTACAAAAAGAATTGGATGCGCAAATTCAAACATGGGAACAATATTTGCCGGATCAGTTTGAAAAAGTGAAAAACAATGTTCTAAAAGCAACAGGAAGTTACGTGCTTTATGCGACTTATGACAATGTAGATGCAGTAGAGAAAATTTTTGATGGGCAGGTAAAGTAATGCATGAAAGGCGCTGAATAAGCGCCTTTTGATTTGATGAAAAACTGTGGAAACGATGATTTTGCGGACAAAGGAGTGATGATTTGGTATTTAGTAGCTTATTATTTCTATTTTTCTTTTTACCGATTACATTACTTCTATATTTTTGCGGACCAAGAAAGATGAAGAATGGCATTCTCTTGATTGTTAGTTTGTTATTTTATGCGTGGGGAGAACCTGTTTATATTTTCTTAATGCTTTTTTCAGCAGTTACGGATTATTTTCATGGATTGTTTATTCAAAAGTACCGTTTAACGTCACCGATGAAGGCACGAATTGGGTTGCTGTCATCGATTGTCCTCAATTTGAGTGTGCTGTCTTTTTTCAAGTATGCGGATTTTTTAATTGACAGTGTCAATCAGCTAGTCGGTACGACGATTGGTACGTTGGACTTGCCATTGCCGATTGGATTGTCTTTTTATACGTTCCAAACGATGTCATATGCCATTGATGTATATCGAGGGCGTGTGAAGGCACAGCGGAATCCGTTGACGCTTGCGCTATATGTTTGTTTATTTCCCCAGCTCATTGCGGGTCCAATTGTGCGTTATGAAATTATTGAACGAGAGTTGCAAAATCGACGTGTCACGCTCGACCAGTTTTCAGAAGGCGTGCAGATTTTTTTGATTGGCCTTGGGAAGAAGGTATTACTGGCGAATAATATGGGGTTTCTATGGAGTGAAATTCAGCAGCAAAGTCCGGGAGAGTTATCAGTTTTGTCGGCGTGGATGGGGATTGCGGCGTTCGGGTTGCAAATCTATTTCGATTTTAGCGGGTACTCTGATATGGCCGTTGGGCTTGGAAAAATGTTCGGCTTTCATTTTCCTAAGAACTTCAATTACCCATTTGTGTCCCGGAGCATTACGGAGTTTTGGCGAAGATGGCATATGACGCTGGGCGCTTGGTTTCGGGACTATGTTTATATACCTTTGGGTGGGAGTCGAAAAGGGAAGTCTCGGTTGTATGTAAATTTATTTATTGTTTGGGGTTTGACGGGGTTATGGCATGGAGCAGCTTGGAATTACGTGGTGTGGGGGCTCTATTTTGGTGCCGTTATTGCGATTGAAAAGGCAGGCTTACTGACGGTTCTTGAAAGGCTACACCCTGTGTTTCAACATGTTTATGCATTTGTTATTGTGATGGTTAGTTGGGCATTGTTCGTTTTTGAGGATCTGTCGATGAGTGTGAGCTATTTGAAAATCATGTTTGGGTTTTCAGGGCAAGTCCTGATGAATGAGCAATTTTTATATGATGCTTATACAAATGCCATTCTCTTTTTGCTGGCGTTTTTGGGAGCCATGCCAGTTTGGCGAGTGTTGAGGGAGAGGATTCCACGGTGGAATCAAATGATGGAGGATGTTGTGATTCCTGTATGTTGTCTGCTCATCCTTGTGTTGGCAACGGCTTATTTAGCGGATGATTCGTATAATCCGTTTCTTTATTTTCGCTTTTAACTTAACTCAGGCGGCTATTACGCCGAGACGTAATTGATGGAGGGAGCGCATTGCTTATTTATAAAAAGTGGTTTGTAGGTGCGTTTCTGCTCTTTATTTTTGGAGTGGGTTTATTGAATGTGATGTCTAGCGACCGTCCTTTTTCTGAGCGAGAAAATCGGCCGTTGGCACAAATGCCTGCATGGTCGTTGGCTCAATTTACTTCTGGCAAGTTTACAGAGCGTTTTGAGACGTATTTGGTCGATCAGTTTAGGTGGAAGGATGAGTGGGTGCAGCTAAAGGCATTGGCTGAACGGGGGGTATTGAAAAAGGAAAATAACGGTGTCTTTTTTGGTGAAGATGGATTTTTGATTGAACCGTTTGATGAGCCCGGCGATCAGTTTGTGAAAAACCAAAATTACGTGAAGGATTTTGCTTTGCGAGCGAAGGGGATTCAGTCGTATTTGTTGCTCGCACCGACCTCGGTTTCATTGTACGAGGATAAATTACCACTTTTTGCACAGACGGCGAACGAACGAGCAGCGTTTGAGACTGCGCAGAGGGAATTGGCTTCGGTACTGAGAGTGGTTGATGTCTATGATGTGCTGCGTTTGAATAAGGATGAACCTATATATTTTAAAACGGACCATCATTGGACGATGCACGGCGCGTATTTGGCGTATAGAGAAACAGCGAAGGCGATGGGCATTGAAGCGTATGAGGAAGATGATTTTCGCATAGAGACGGTGTCGGAGAATTTTTATGGGACACGTTACTCGAAAGCAAATACGATTGGGATTGAGCCGGATCAGATTGATGTTTACTTGCCAAAATTTGAAGCTAGTCAAACTGTGACCTATGAAGATGGGCAGGAATCGGATTCTTTCTATGAATGGGGTTATCTTGAAAAAAGAGATCAGTATTCGTTGTTTTTAGATGGTAATCATGCGCTTGTGACGATTAAAACTGGATTGAAGAATGGCCGTAAGTTAGCGGTTGTGAAGGATTCCTATGCGCATGCGTTTATTCCTTTTTTAGCAAATCACTTTGAAGAAATTCATGTGCTGGATTTGCGTTATTATCATGCGGATGTGCTTGCTTATTTGGGGGAGCAACGTATTTCGGATGTTTTATTGTTATATAGTGTGGCTAATTTTACGAAGGATCCGAATGTGATTTGGTTGTCACAGGGGGCTGGGCGGTAGAGCGCGCAAACCCGTTTCGTAATCGCGCAATGGAGCTGCCGAAGCGCGCAAACCTATTGTGAGACCGCGCAATGAAGTTGCCAAAGCGCGCAAACCTGTTGTGAAACCGCGCAATGGAGTTGCCAAAGCGCGCAAACCTGTCGTGAAACCGCGCAATGGAGCTGCCGAAGCGCGCAAACCTATTGTGAAACCGCGCAATGAAGTTGCCAAAGCGCGCAAACCTGTTGTGAAACCGCGCAATGGAGTTGCCAAAGCGCGCAAACCTGTCGTGAAACCGCGCAATGGAGCTGCCGAAGCGCGCAAACCTATTGTGAAACCGCGCAATGAAGTTGCCAAAGCGCGCAAACCTGTTGTGAAACCGCGCAATGGAGTTGCCAAAGCGCGCAAACCTGTCGTGAAACCGCGCAATGGAGCTGCCGAAGCGCGCAAACCTATTGTGAAACCGCGCAATGAAGTTGCCAAAGCGCGCAAACCTGTTGTGAAACCGCGCAATGGAGTTGCCAAAGCGCGCAAACCTGTCGTGAAACCGCGCAATGGAGCTGCCGAAGCGCGCAAACCTGTCGTGAAATCGCGCAATGAAGTTGCCGAAGCGCGCAAACCTGTTGTGAAACCGCGCAATGGAGCTGCCGAAGCGCGTAAACCTGTCGTGAAACCGCGTAATGAAGTTGCCAAACCACGCATAACTCCCACCCAACCGCGCATATACTAGTCCACGGCTTGCCGTGAGTCATATTTTTCGAGTTGGACAAGCTATTCACCGTGGGAGGGGAAGTTGTGAAAAGGCGTACGAAGCGTGTGATATGGTTGATTGTTCTTGTGGTATTAGTGGTGTTTACGCTAGTCAAGTGTATGGAAAAGGATGAGGAGCAACCAGTGGCGGTTGTAGACAAGCCTGTTGTGACAGCAAGCAAAATAGAAGAACCAAATAAGAATGATGATTTTCCGGAATTGAACGCACTGTTAGCAGATGCAAGGCTGCAAGGGGCGACGACCGCCATTAGTATCCGAAACGCTGCATCGGGTGAAGTGGTTTATTCACATTTAGGCGATATACGCGTTCATCCAGCATCCGTTATGAAATTACTAACTGGTGCGGCGGCATTTGAAACGTTGGGGACTGATTACACATTTCAAACGGAATTGTATACGGACGGTAAAGTGCAGAGTGGCGTATTGGCGGGCAATCTTTATTTGCGAGGGCAGGGGGATCCGACGCTGACGAAGAAAGAGTTGACTGCATTTGTAGCGGATTTAAAGGCGGCGGGCATTCAAACGATTCAAGGGGATATATACGGAGATGACACGTGGTATGATGACGTTCGATTTTCTCAAGACTTGAATTGGTCGGACGAGCCGTACTATACGGGTGCACAAGTATCGGCGTTGACGCTGTCGCCGAATGATGACTATGATGCAGGAACCGTCATCGTTGAAATAACGCCCGCGAAAAAGGTAGGACAAGCGGGGTATGTCGGCATGGTGCCGGCAAATGATTATATGACCATTGTGAATAAAACGCAGACTGTCGGCAAAGGCGGCAAGAAAAGCATCCAAGTTGAAAGGCAGCATGGCTCGAATACACTTATTGTTTCGGGGACGATTCCAGCAGGTGCAAAAAAAGCACGTTCATGGGCTTCTGTTTGGGAACCGACGAACTACACAGCAAATATTTTCAAACAAGCGATAGAGGAGCAGGGAATTGTATTTTCTACGACACCAAAATTAGCACGTAGAACTGTTCCGAAAGGAGCCACTTTACTCACATCGAAACAGTCGATGCCACTAAAAGAGTTGTTTATTCCATTCATGAAATTGAGTAATAATGGACATGCCGAATTACTTGTGAAAGAGATGGGGCGTGTAGTTGGCGGGGACGGCAGTTGGGATAAAGGGCTAGCTGTCATGGAAGCAACACTTGCCGATATGGGCATTGATACAACGACGTTGCTTCTGCGAGACGGGTCGGGTATGTCACATAAAAACTTGGTGACTGCGGATGAAGTATCGAAGCTTCTCTACAACGTACAGTCGAAACCGTGGTATCCGGAATTTCTACAATCGCTCCCAGTAGCGGGAAGTAATGAGCGGTTTATTGGCGGGACATTGCGCAATCGGATGGAAGGGACTGCGGCGGCAGATAATGTGCAGGCGAAGACGGGGACATTAAATGGCGTTAGTGCGCTATCAGGCTATGTGAAAACAGCAAACGATGAGACATTGATCTTTTCTGTGATGATCAACAACTTTTTGAATGATACGACACCAGAAGTGCTGGATGCAATCGCGATTGCCATTGCAAATATGCAATTCAACTAAAAATGGTTCCACACGGAGAAATTCTCGATGTGGAACCGTTTTTTATTTTTTCAAAGATAAAATGAGGCTTTCTATGTTATTGATGGAGTTCATATACGAAGCGAATATAATCAACAATAATATAATAAATACCGTTATAGTTATGGTGAAAGCGATTTTGTTTTTGATTCTTAAAAAGTTTGCTGATCCGATTAAGATGGCTGTCATAGAGATTATACTTACATACCATAGAGTTTTGACAAAGTTGATGTCATATTCTAGTAAAGCGATTGTCAGCTCGTTATCCTTTGTTATGTTAAAGGTATAGGCTTCTTTTTTTAGCATTCCTTTTTCAATCACGATTTCACTATTACTTGTTTCTAACGAATATCCTCCAGGATAGAAGTTAAGAAAAGCAGTCAGTGTTATGACGATGGCCACGATGATTAGCAATACAATCGAAAATAATCGGAGAGTTTTAGTAGCAAATGCCGTATTCCTTCTATTTCTGATGGTGACATCATTCCTTTTATATGTGGTCGCAATGTTCAGTTATTTTTATTGTATGGCAGTTGAATGATATAGACAACTGATTTGATTAAAATAAGCTGTTGCTAAGCACCGATCTATTCAGAGTTCTAGAGTGATTGTAACGAACGTTATTGATTAATTATCACAGGAAAAAGAATACTCGAGTGCTAAAAAAGAAGTTTCTACGGTTATGGAGCCACCTTGTTCTAAACACTCCGTACTCGCGAATCCTATTTCCTTGTTATTAAAATAAGACTGAGCTCCGACTAGAAAGGCCATCATGACAAATGTCAATGGCGCTATAATCGCAAGCCGTTGTTTACCTGTTAACTTTTTTAGTTTCATTCGAATCCTCCCCTAAATTTCTTTCTCACTATTATACCAGAATAGACCCAATAATGGCGTTCGATAGGTGATGAATGATGCAATTAGACACAAGAAATCACCTGATCATCAATAAAAAGCTGTTCCGCATGGGAGTCCCCAATGCAGAACAGCTTTTCCTCATCGTTTTGGTTTGTAGTTCATCATCTTAAACATTTCAGTAAGTTCTTCTTGTGTTAAATCACGCCATTGTCCGTTTGGCAAGTCGCCAAGATGGATATTTAAGATACGTGTGCGTTGTAAATTGCGGACATTGTAGCCGAGTGCAGAACACATGCGACGGATTTGCCTGTTAAGGCCTTGTGTCAATGTAATGTTGAATGTGCGAGGACCGAGTTGTTTGACTTTGCATGGTTTGGTTACGGTTCCTAAAATTTTAACGCCCGATTCCATTTTGTCGATGAATGCTTTGGTAATGGGAGAATCGACAGTGACGATGTATTCTTTTTCATGGCCGTGTTCTTCGCGCAAGATTTCATTGACGATATCGCCATCGTTTGTCAGAAGTAACAGTCCATCTGAGTCTTTGTCGAGTCGACCGATATGGAAAATACGGAGGGGATGGTTAACGAAATCGACGACATTTCCTTTGATGTGACGCTCTGTTGTACTCGTAATGCCGACAGGCTTATTGAGTGCAATGTAGACGAGTTGTTCCTCTACTTTCACAGGCTTGCCGTCTGCACGGACATCATCGCCCTCTGCCACTTTGCTGCCGAGCTCGGCAAGCTGCCCGTTAATCGTAATACGTCCGTCTGCAATCCATTTATCGGCACCGCGCCGGGAAACAATGCCTGCTTCGCTTAAGTATTTGTTAATTCTCATTAGGATCACCTGCTTTAGTTAATGCATTAAGTATACCGCATTGGAAAACAAACGACTGCCTAGAACTCTTCAAAGATGCCTTGGCTGAATAAAGATGACTAAACAGAAAAGGTTGACAATTCTTTCTCTCCGTACTAAGATAGGAATAACTTTTTTGTTCGGATTTGGGCAGAGGGTGCCGGGAGCGGCGCCTCCCATAGAACAGATGAGATGAGCATAGAAGAGAAATTATTGAATAAGAAGAGTAGCGCAGGTGTGCGATTGTAGAGAGTCAGTGGATGGTGAGAACTGATTCGCAGCCGGTGTGAATGGACTTATGAGAGCTACCTTGACTATTTTTTTCAAGGAAGACGTGAATCCTACGTTACGGGATGTGTCAGATCCAACTGACACGCTAAGTGGAAGCAGCAATGCTTCAATTAGAGGTGGCAACGCGGTCAATTCCGTCCTCTGCAATCGGACTATCCTGTCCTTTTGCAGAGGACTTTTTCTATTTTATAGAATCGGATTCCTTTTTAGTAAAACAGACGAGATAAGGAGAGATGAGATGAGTACAGAAAAGATGAGCTTGCGGACAACGATGAAAAAGGTGAATGGTGATTCCTTAACGCCTATATTAATCTTTCGAAGAATGCAAGGTGAGCGGAAGTTTTTGCTTGAAAGTTCTTCCAAACATGATGGGTCAGGACGTTATTCCTTCATGGGCATGGACCCAGTGAAATCCTATAGTGGGCGGGACGGAAAGATTGAAGAGCATGTCTACGCGACAGGCAAGAAATATAGCCATGAAGGCGACTTGTTTGTATTACTGAAGAGGTTGATGCCACAAATTACAGATGATATTGATTTCCCATTCTCAGGTGGTGCGGTCGGTTATGTCGGCTACGGGGCAGCGCGTAAAGGTGAGAGCACAATCGAGGAGCAGTTAGGATTTCCCGATGTGAACTTTAATATCTATGAAACCATCGTCGTTTTCGACCATGTGTTGAATGAAGTGACGTTGCTGCATACAGAAATCAATGAAGTGCGAAGTGTTCCTGACTTAGATGCATTGGCGGAAAATATGTTGTCGGGTCCAGAAAAAGAGGATACCACTTTTGAAATCTCCGATTATACGAGTTCGGTAACACAACAGCAGTTTGAAGCGTTGGTGCGTGAAGCAAAAGGCCATATCGAAGCAGGCGAAGTTGAACAAGTTGTGCTGTCGAGAAGGCTAGTAGCTGATTTCAAAGGCGATCCGTTCTCTCTTTATCGGAAACTAAGAAAACGTAATCCTTCTCCTTATATGTACTATATGGAATTTGACGATCATGTCGTTGTCGGGACATCGCCAGAAAGTTTGGTTCGCGTTTCGGATCGTAAAGTGATGACGAATCCGATTGCGGGGACACGACGACGTGGTAAGGATAAAGCGGAAGATGTGGCACTTGAAAAAGAGTTACGCGCAGACCCAAAAGAGCTGGCGGAACACGATATGTTGGTGGAACTGGGGCAGCGTGATTTAGAAATAGTTTGCGTGCCGGACTCTGTGAACGTGACGAGTTATATGGAAGTTGTTCGCTACGAGCATGTTATGCATATTGTGTCGGAGGTAGAGGGGACGTTGTCGCCAGTACTCCATCCACTAGATGCGCTTAGCACTTGTTTGCCGGCGGGGACGGTAACCGGGACACCGAAAACGCGAGCGATGGAATTGATTGACGAGTTGGAGAAGATGGATCGTGGCATTTATGGTGGTGCAATTGGCTATATCGGCTATAACGGCAATATGGATTTTGCACTAACGATTCGGACGATGATTATCAGAGACGGCAAAGCGCATGTGCAAGCAGGAGCGGGGATTGTGCAAGCATCAGATCCGACAGCAGAGTTTATGGAGACGGTCAATAAAGCCCGTTCCTTGTTAGAAGTCGTCAATTAATCAATGAACGAACTGAGAAGAGCAGAGGAGAGATTGAGATGAGAAGATATATCGAAAAAGTAGAGGCGAGCAAGCATTTAATGTATGAGGAAATGTTGGAAGTAGCGGCATACCTGTTTAATGAACAGACAGAAGCACAAGACATTGCTGATTTCCTCGTTGCGCTATCCCGTAAAGGAGAGACGGCACATGAAGTAGCCGCACTTGCATCGGTTATGAAATCGCATGCTGTTCAGTTACAAGTACCGCATGGTGTATATATGGATAATTGCGGCACGGGCGGCGATGGTTCAAATAGTTTCAATATTAGTACGGCTTCTGCATTTGTACTGGCAGGAGCAGGCGTTGCAGTTGCCAAACATGGTAATCGGAAAATTTCAAGTGCAACAGGTAGCTCGGATGTGTTGGAGGAGCTTGGTATTCGCGGTGATTTCAGTGCGGAGGAAACGGCGGAGTTGCTGGAGCAAGTAGGTATCACATTCCTGCATGCCCCACATGTACATCCGAAGATGAAGCGCATTGGTGCGATACGTCAACAAATTGGCAAGCCGACGATTTTCAATCTTGTTGGGCCATTGACGAATCCGATTCCATTAAAAACACAGTTTACAGGCATTAATCGCCCTGATTTCACGATGGATTATGCAACGGTTCTTCGGATGCTAGGTCGAGAGCGTGCGATTGTCGTATCTGGTGCAGGCGGTATGGATGAGGCGTCACTCGCAGGACAAAACATTTTTGTGTTGCTCGATAAGGGTGATCTTATTCCGTTCTCGTTAACGGCAGATGATGTTGGACTTACCGCAGCCCCTGCTTCAGCTATCCGTGGTGGTGATGCGAAGGAAAATGCGGCGATTATTCGATCCATTTTCCAAGGAAAGCGTGGCCCGCATTTTGACACAGTTGTGTTAAATGCAGGCATCGGATTGTTTGCTAATGGGCAGGTCGGAACGATTCAAGAAGGCGTTAAACAAGCAACGGATAGTATATTATCGGGCAGAGCGTTACAGAAACTCGATGCTGTCGTTGCGTTTAGTGAACAGAGTAGACAAAGGGCGGTGGCGAAATGACGATTTTAGAGAAGATTTTGCAAGAGAAGCGGGTTGAAGTACAGCAGCTATTGACGCAGCAGCTTGTCCAACGAGAAAATCGTCCATCACGTCCGTCTTTGTTCGATAAATTGTATCAAACGGAGCATTTGCAAGTCATTTCGGAAATGAAGCGTGCCTCTCCGTCGAAGGGGCTTATTGCAGAAGGGGCAGACCCAGTTGCGCAGGCAATGACGTACTACAATGCAGGTGCTGCATGCATTTCCGTCTTAACAGATGCACCTTTTTTTAAAGGCTCCTTCGCTGATTTAGCAGCTGTTGCGGCGAATGTTCCGATTCCATTGCTTTGTAAGGATTTTATCATCCATCAAGTGCAAATTGACCATGCGAAACAGGCGGGGGCATCCGTTATTCTTCTAATTGTTGCTGCACTAACAGATGAAGAACTGGCTACATTGCATGCTTATGCGGTTGCGGCTGGACTTGAAGTACTTGTGGAAGTGCATGACGAAGAAGAGCTCCAACGTGCACTTGCCATTGATGCAAAACTAATTGGTGTTAATAATCGGGATCTGCGAACATTTGAAGTCGATTTGCAACGGACAGAGGAAATTGCCGCAGTGTTTCCGTTTCATGAAGAGCGTGTACTCATTAGCGAAAGTGGCATTTGGGGAGCGGCGGATGCCGTGCGTGTGTCGGATGCGGGCGCAAGTGCTGTGCTTGTAGGGGAATCATTGATGCGCAGCGATTCGGTCGCTACGGCACTTCGGTCTTTACAAGTTGCTCGACAGGGAGTGGTTCGATGACTAAGGTAAAGATTTGCGGCTTAATGGAAAGCGAGCATGTGAAGGTAGCAGTGGATGCCGGGGCAGATGCGATTGGTTTTGTCTTTGCACCAAGTCGGCGCCAAGTAACGATTCAACAAGCGCAGGAGCTTGCACGGGAGATTCCTTCGGGTGTGTTGAAAATAGGCGTGTTTGTCAACGCTTCTCCCGAAGAATTGGAGCAAGCGTACCGAGAAGTACCATTGGATTACGTCCAATATCATGGGGATGAAAGTGCGGATTTCATCAAAAAAATGAGGCTTCCCTCTATTAAAGTGTTATCGGTTCATAATGAAGAAGACGTCAAGCGGGCTACGCAGTATGCGGCGGATTACTACTTGTTTGATACACCCGGAACGGACTTTAAGGGTGGTAGCGGCAAGACGTTCGATTGGGCGCTGATGAAAGACGCAGGCATCCAACAAGATCGTATCATTCTAGCAGGTGGATTGAACGCAGAAAATGTGGGCGAAGCGGTTCAGCGTGTGCAACCGTATATGGTGGACGTTTCGAGTGGTGTGGAAAGCATGAAGAGAAAAGATGAGAACTTGATTCGTGCTTTTATAAGCGCGGTTAAAGACGAGGAGAGATGAGCTAATGGTGAAAGAACAACAAGCGGTTGAAACGGTTGGAGCAGGTCGATACGGGAAATATGGTGGTCAGTTTGTACCGGAAACATTGATGACGGCACTTTTGGAACTGGAAGCAGCTTATGATGAAGCTATCGCAGATCCAGCTTTCGTGGACGAAGTCGATTATTATTTAAAGGATTTTGTTGGGCGAGAGACTGCGCTTTATTTCGCAGAACGTCTAACAAAAAAAGCAGGTGGGGCAAAGATTTATTTGAAACGTGAAGATTTGAACCACACGGGTGCACATAAAATCAATAACACCATTGGCCAAGCTTTACTGGCAATGCGCATGGGCAAAAAGAAAATTGTTGCGGAAACAGGAGCGGGCCAGCATGGGGTTGCGACGGCGACGGTTTGTGCGTTGTTTGACCTAGAGTGTGTCATTTTCATGGGCGCAGAAGATATTCGCAGGCAGGAATTGAATGTGTTCCGTATGGAATTGCTGGGCGCGAAGGTTGTTTCGGTTGAGAATGGTAGTGGTACGTTGAAGGATGCGGTCAACGATGCGTTGCGTTACTGGGTAGCAAATGTGGAAGATACGCATTATATTTTAGGCTCCGCGCTTGGACCACATCCGTTCCCGAGAATTGTCCGTGATTTTCAGCGTGTCATTGGCGTAGAAACGAGACGACAAATCGTTGAGAAGGAAGGTCGATTGCCGGATGCTGTTGTGGCTTGCATTGGCGGAGGCAGCAACGCAATCGGTATGTTCCATCCGTTCGTAGAGGACGAAGCGGTAGCGTTGTACGGTGTTGAAGCAGCTGGTAGCGGAATTGCAACTGGGAAGCATGCAGCAGCGATAGCGGATGGCAAAGCAGGTGTGCTACACGGAGCATATATGTATATTTTGCAAGACGAGAATGGTTTTATCCAAGAAGCGCATTCGATTTCAGCGGGGCTCGATTATCCGGCTGTTGGTCCGGAACATTGTCATTTACATGATATTGGGCGTGTACACTATACGTCCGTGACGGATACGGAGGCATTGGAAGCCTTGCAGTTATTGGCGAAAACGGAAGGCATTATTCCTGCGCTTGAAAGTGCGCATGCGGTGCATTACGCAGTAGAATTGGCAGGAACGATGGGCGAAGAAGAGATTCTTGTCATCTGCCTATCTGGACGTGGCGATAAAGATGTACAAACGGTGCGAGATGCGCTTGGAGGTGGGTTAAATGACTAAAATGACTCTAACAAATGCCCTTGTTGACTGTGTGAATGGTGGAGACAAAGCGTTTGTTCCGTATATTATGGCGGGCGACGGGGGCATTGAAACGTTGAAGAAGACGATTTTATTTCTTCAGGAAACAGGTGTGACGGCAATCGAACTGGGGATTCCTTTTTCGGATCCAGTTGCGGACGGTCCAGTTATTCAGGAAGCAGGGGAGCGTGCACTTGCGCAAGGGGTGACGTTGCGTACCGTTTTGAAAGAGCTTGCTGAATTTAGCGATGAAGTGACAGTTCCACTTGTCATTATGACGTATCTGAATCCAATTTTGAGCTTTGGGATTGAGGCGTTTGCGAAGGCGTGTCAGGCTAGTGGTGTTAGCGGTCTTATCATTCCTGATTTACCACATGAAGAGAGTGGCTTAGTCCGTTCGGCGTTCACAGATGCAGAGCTTGCGCTAATTCCACTTGTGTCGCTGACAAGTCCACCGGATCGGATTGAGAAAATTACGGCTGCGGGCGAAGGGTTTATTTACGCAGTGACAGTGAATGGGATTACAGGTGTGCGAGACGGGTTTAACGACAACTTAGAGGTACATTTACAGCAGTTAAAAGCAGTTAGCCCGGTTCCCGTGCTTGCAGGATTTGGTATTTCAACACCTGAACAAGTGCAGTCCATTGGTGCGTTTGCAGATGGTGTGATTGTAGGTAGCGCGATTGTTGATGCGCTTCATCGCAATGATTTACAAACAGTAGTATCGCTTGTGAAAGCTTCGAAGAAAGAAGTACACAGTTAAAAAACGCCTTTCCGCTTGTCATAAAGCTTGCGGAGAGGCGTTTTTACAACTTTTCAATTCGGCACCGTTGTTCTTGTTCGATGCTCATGCATCCATTGTGTACCAAACGTAATGAGCGGATTCATCGCAATCACTTTGCAAGTTGCTTGTCCAAGCTTCCCATCAAGCGTGGGCTCGGTGTGGCTTTCTTCGAAGGCTTTTCCTAACTCAGGAAAAATATCGGAATCGAGGTCGGCCATGTCATATGTGGCCCAAATTCGTTTGCCGTTTTGTATAATTGCAGCACCTTGTGGAGAGGTTGTAAGCCCGGGTGCAAGGTATTCCGATAAATGTAGGGCCGTACACGAATCATAGCCAACACCAATTAATACAATTTTTACATCTGCTTCAAGCATCTGCCCAAGCGGAGAAGTCATACCAAACGAATCAGCGAGCGGATGCTTGCTCATCCACTGCGCGGCATGGCGACCCCAAGCGATAAAAGAGTGTGCAGGGTGTGGACTCCGAATGGTTTCGGGATGGCGGTGGAAGCAATCTGCAATTTTCCCCATCTCACGCAAATGTGTTAGATGCGGGTCATAAGCGGGTATCGACTGACGAATTGGTTCATGCCAAGCTTCAGGGACAGGTGGCAGCATCCAATAGGAAGGGTCCGAGTTATCCGCGGATTGTGCAGGCATGACAATTGTGCCTTTTGGTGTTACGGTTTCTATAAGTGCTTCGACAACGGCTTGGGCGCCTCCAGCGATCCAGCCCATCGACTTGAGTGAAGAATGGACAATGAGTTGGTCGCCTGGCCGGATGCCGAGTGTAGTAAGTTGTTCTTTGAGTGTCTCTTTTGATTGGAATGATTGTGTTTGTACCATTGTTTCAAATTCAGACATTGCGAAACTCTCCATTCATCTGTATTTTTTCCGTCTAGGCTCCAGCGCCTAGGGGCTCGGGTCGTTTGGGCCTACAGGATGTAGGTCATGCAGTCGTCGCCGCAGGACGCGGCGAATTTAGTCGGCCAACGCCTGTCGCCCCTGAACAGGCGCTTGCGCTTTTGTTCATCATAGCAATTTAATGGGTATTTATCCAACAAACTTGAAACTTTTTGGCATATAAATCGTATATATATGAAAGGAGAGGTGTGGAATGGATACGAATGTGATTAGGCAGGAAGTTGACATGACATATGAGAAAGTGAAGTCATTGGCAGGGTGGACGGTTGATAAGAATGTGGTCTTAACGATTACATCTTATTACGTGACCTCTGAGCGAGAGTTCGATGCGCAAAGTTTGAATCGGGCGATGGATGCGCTGAAAAGTAGAGCTGGTTGGCTGTCCCCGCTACGTGGAAATTTGCTACCAATGATGGCTGCTTTTCTCGATCAACCCGAAACGAAAATAGATGAAGAAGTGGATCGTCTATTTGCTAAGCAGCAAGTGCTAAAGGGTGTTGGTTTCCGAAACTCAATCTATACGTATTTGGCCGCACTTCTCATGACGAACGACCCAGAACGATATGACAATGAAGCCCGTCAGGCCAAAAAACTGTATGATGCCATGAAGAAACAGCATTTTTTCCTGACATCAGATGACGATTATGCGTATGCAGTGCTTCTTGGAAAACGCAATGCGGATCCAATCGAGCATGCAAAGTCGATGCGTACATATTATGATGCGTTACGGAAAGAAGGTTTTCGTTCGGGCAATGAACTGCAATGGTTGTCGCAAGTGATGACATATATCGATATGGCATTCGACCCGTTACTTGTATCAAGGGCGACGGAAGTGCTTGAACAGTTCAAACGAGAGACGAAAGTACGTCCTGTGCACTACCCGATGATTGGATTTTTAACGGTATTTAGCGTGGCGGATTCGGAACTGAAGCGTGTTGTTGAACTGACGCATGCGTTGGAGGAGTCCAAGTTGTTTCGATGGAATCGAGAGATGGCCTTATCCATCGCAGTGGGCTATATCATGCACCAGTTAACGGAAAATGCAGAAGAGACGAGCATCAGCCTTGCCACGTCTGTAGAACTGATTTTACAAGCACAGCAAGCAGTCATGGCTGCGACGATTGCCGCAATGGCAGCGTCCTCGTCGGCTAGTTCAACGAATTCATAGATAGAAACTAAAAAACGGTCTTCCTTTGTTGAAAAGGAGGACCGTTTATTCTTTGTGTAGCTTAGGTTTGTCTGTAATTCGATGCCATCGCCTGTCGGAAATGATTGCAAAATCGAATCATCATTTTGCAATCTGGGTAGTATATTGAGACAAGTAGTTCGTTCAGGAGGCGTTTTTCTTGGGAAATGTCGTGTTGGAAATAGAGAATCTCTGTACATCTTTTTGCATTCAAGACCAATACTATGCTGCAGTAGACGATGTTTCTTTGAACATTTATGTTAATGAAGCATCGCTTCGCCACACGTTTGTCATCTTGGCTTCAACAAAGCACGTGCAGCGATATAGGGAATATTTGGAGATCCAGAACTCTGAACAAATCTAATAGAATACGAAAGTAACATTCACCTTGAAAAGGATGAACAGTCATTTTTACATAAATATTGACGTTGACTCAAATATACGATTTGGGGAAAAATGTAGTATTTGTTCTTAAAAAGCAACTGTGGAAATATGCCAAATAATAAGCGATAAAAACATTAATAAATTTATAATAAGCATTTTTTTTAAACCAAAACCCCTAAAGGTGTAACCTAATCTATGAAATACAATATCTACAAGACTTTTCATGACTACAAACAGCTCAGCGTAGATAAAAGAATGATTGGCTGAGTTTTCTATAATATTTAATGTAAGTAACAGAATCACGACAAAAATAATAGAATGATAAATGCTAAGTCGATTTTGACTCATTTTTTCCCCTGCCTTTCATTAATTCAATCCAAATTAAAAATGCAAATGCAAATGCAAATGCAAATGCAAATGCAAATGTCATTGTCAAGTAGACTAATTTTAAAGGCTATCCAAAAATTCTGTAGTATACGCGAGTTGTACCGGCAGGACTTTTATAACCAGGGTCCCAATACATGGATACGTAAATTTCTTGAGCAAGACTACCTAAGTGTTGGTGGTTCCATTGAATCTTTCTGTAAAAAATTGAATGAGCATTAATGTTCTTTGTTATCGCAATAGGAATCAGCATAACTGCGAATGGAGTTGCAAGAGGTGGTGCTACGATTGAAACAAATAGTGCTAGAGCAGCTGTTGTTAAGGTTTGTATATTCTTTTTAAAATGTATATTATCGTATGTTGTACCTACATATTTGCTATATTGACTACTAGCATACGGTGATGTGGTGGATTCATGATATGAAGGGTAACTCATTAACTGAATTTCATCATCCCTACTTGATTGAACCTGATCATCAAATGCTATAAACTTTTCTTCTACTGTAGCCACAACTTCATCATTTTCATCGTATACAATGTTATCGACTATTTTAAAGCGTTCAATCTCGTCTTCTGGACTGACTACATCTACTTTAACAGACCCGTCATTTTCTTTATACTTATTAACCGTGTAAATCCCATCATCTAACGGAATGAAATGTTGTTCTTCTTCCAAATTTATTAACCTGTTAAAAATTTCTTTATTGGGAAAATTTAGTTTATTAAGAGTGCTAGCAAAGGTGTCAGTTATAGGTGTAAATAATACAAGCAACGCAAGTAATGTAAATATGGTTTTTTTTATCATAAGCATAACTTTTCCTCCTCATTAATTATGCAGACAATGACATTTGCGTTGTAAGTATTTTACATTAATTCCATTTTCGAGACAACTAAATTACTGAATTATTAGTATAATCGGATGGTTGTACTTTGTTTTTTAGAATAGAGAAGTATCTTATGTCAAAAATACTTTATTTCAATGTAAGAACAAATAATATTCATATGGGTAGTCTGATCAACATAGTAAATTACAAAAAGATTGCTATGTTAACCAGACTACCCAAAGGCTTTTTTTGCTTGAATAATATTGAGTTTAGTTTTGACGCTGATAAAATGCGAGTTCTGTCAAAAAAGGAAGCAATGATCCGTCTTGTTATGAAAGATTTGCAGTCGAGAGGGCGTGATGAAGAATAGGCTTTACTGATTGCTTTCAACAGCTATGTGTTAGTAGAGGACAGCGTTATGCAAGATTTCTATAAAGTGTCGTAAGGGGAGGGATATAATTTGAAAACAACTTATGTAACTTGAAAATGTAGTCCCTGCTTGAGTTATAATCCCACCCGAAATTAGTACAACAAATGCTGAAAAACTAACAACGAATATCCTATTCATTTTTAATCTCCCCTCTGGATAAATAAACAAAAGTAATTAGGATATTTGAAAGTATATTAAGAATCAATTTGTTGTCTGATTTCAGAATAGATACTTTATTTATGTTTTATGGTAATACCTAGTCGTGAGATAGATATCATTACTATCTATTTGTCATGATTTCTTTTAAAAACTACAAAATCGAATCATCATTTTGCAATCTGGGTAGTATATTGAGACAAGTAGTTCGTTCAGGAGGCGTTTTTCTTGGGAAATGTCGTGTTGGAAATAGAGAATCTCCGTACATCTTTTTGCATTCAAGACCAATACTATGCTGCAGTAGACGATGTTTCTTTGAACATTTATGCCAATGAAGTGCTTGCGATTGTGGGGGAGTCGGGCTGTGGGAAAAGTGCGTTGGCGCTATCGATCATGGGACTTCATAATACGAGGACGACAAAGCTTCGGGGGCAAGTAAACTTCAAGGGGCAAAATCTCGTGAATGGCTCGCAGTCTAAGCTCAATAAAGTGCGAGGGAAAGACCTTGGCATGATTTTTCAAGATCCATTGACGGCACTCAATCCACTTGTACCAGTAGGGAGACAAATTGAGGAGCCGATGAAATACCATTTGACGTTATCGGCAGCAGGCAGGAAAAAACGTGTGCTCGATTTGCTGCAGCGTGTAGGCATTCAACATGCGCATCGGGTGTATGCGCAATATCCGCATGAATTGTCTGGTGGCATGCGACAACGTGTGGTCATTGCCATTGCGCTGGCTTGTGATCCTATGCTACTTATCGCGGATGAACCGACCACCGCATTGGACGTGACCATACAGGCACAAATTATGGACCTTATGAAGGAATTACAGAACGACAGCCAATCGGGCATTTTGCTCATTACCCACGACCTTGGCGTTGTAGCGGAAATGGCAGATCGTGTGGCCGTCATGTATGCGGGAGAAATCGTGGAAATCGCTGAGGTTACTGAACTATTTAGTAATCCTTTGCATCCTTATACAAGATCGTTACTACACTCAGTGCCTGCCAATATGCCGGATAAAGGCAGATTGTATGTCATCGAAGGTATGGTACCGCCCTTGCAGCATTTGAAACGGACAGGCTGTCGCTTTGCACCACGAATTCCTTGGATTGTAAGCGATGAGCATGAACCATTTCCGATAATGCATGAAGTGAAAATGGGGCATTTTGTGAGATGTACATGCTATAAAAATTTTGACTTTGTGCAACATCAGTAAGGAGCGAAAAACGATGTCATTACTTAAAGTGCGCAATTTACATGTGCACTATCCAATTCGGGGCGGCTTTTTTAAAACGGCGGTGGACGAGGTACGGGCAGTTGACGGGGTTAGTTTTGATATTCAACCAGGTGAAACCTATGGCCTTGTCGGAGAATCGGGTTGTGGGAAGACGACGACAGGTCGTACGATTATCGGGCTGAATTCAGCGACATCTGGTGAAATTCGATTCGAAGGTGTGGATTTGACCAAGCTGGCGCATCGTGAAAGACGTATGTATATCCCGCATATCCAAATGATTTTCCAAGATCCATATGCGTCATTGAACGGCAGAAAGAAAGTGCTAGATATTGTGGCAGAGCCGTTGCGAAATTTTGAGCGTTTGTCTCCGAAAGAAGAGAGACAAAGAGTAGCTGCGTTAATTGAACGAGTAGGTTTGAGTGCCGCGGCGTTGGATAAATACCCCCATCAATTTTCTGGCGGACAGCGGCAGCGGATTGGCATCGCGCGTGCTCTCACCTTAAATCCCAAACTGATTGTAGCGGATGAGCCCGTGTCGGCATTGGATGTATCGGTACAAGCTCAAGTATTAAATTTTCTGCAAGATATTCAGCAGGAATTCAATTTGTCCTATTTGTTCATTAGCCATGATCTTGGGGTTGTTCGGCATATCTGTGACCGACTCGGCATTATGCAACACGGTCGTTTTGTGGAAGAGGGCACGACAACGGACATTTACAATCACCCACAGCACCCCTATACGAAGCGACTATTGGCGGCAATACCAGAAATTAATCCTATAAAACGTGCTGAAAAGCGACAGTTGCGGCATGTCATAGAGGCGGAATATCACGCGGGCTATGAGCAATACGTTGATAGGAATGGTAGACTATTTGACTTGAAAAAAGTCTCTGAAACTCATTCTGTGGCGCTGCCTTAACCTATCTTTATTCAGCAAATGCTACAGATTAAGGAGGTGTAAGCGTGCATCTATTTATCCTTCGCAGAATCATGGTCATGATCCCACAGTTGCTCCTGCTAAGCATCGTTATTTTTTTTCTCGCCAAAGCGATGCCTGGGGATGCAGTTACGGGGGCGTTTATGGGCAATCCAGATGCGACGCCTGAACAAGTTGAAAAAATACGGGACAAGTATGGACTGAACGATCCTTGGTATGAGCAATATGGACGGTGGATAACAAACTTCGTTCAAGGCGATATGGGCATGTCCTATATTCACCAACAACCCGTGACCACGCTATTGGCGGGGAAATTAAGCAATACGCTCCTACTGGGATTATGTACGTTTGTCGTCAGTTATCTGATTGCCATCCCGCTCGGCATGATTGCGGGGAGATGGGCGGACTCGTGGGCTGATCGATGGATTGTCGGCTATAACTACGTGGCGATTGCGACACCTGCTTTTATCTTTGCGCTTTTGCTGTTATTTGTCTTTAGTTTTGTGCTTGGCTGGTTCCCGAGTGGGGGAAGTGTCGATATTCGTGTAGAAAGTGGCACATGGGAATACGTTGTGAGCCGAGCGCGGCATCTAGTGCTGCCAACGTTATCAGGGGCGCTACTTGCAACTGCCGGAACGATTCAATATTTGCGGAATGAAATCATTGATACAAAAAATAAAGAATTCGTCAAGACGGCACGCGCAAAAGGGATACCTGAAAGAAAAGTGTATACACATCATATTTTGCGCAATTCCTTATTACCGATTGCTGCGTTTTTAGGGTTGGAAATTACAGGACTTATTGGAGGCTCTATTTTCATCGAAACGATTTTTAGTTATCCGGGGCTTGGTCAGCTCTTCATGCAGTCGATTTCCAACCGAGATTTTACGGTCGTCTCGGCTCTTGTAATGATTTCCGGTGCGGCTGTCATTGTTGGGACGATGCTGTCGGATATTTTGTTAAGCATCATCGATCCGCGTATTCGAATTGAGTGATGAAAAGGGGGGGGCACCGATATCGCTAACAAAAACCATTTGGCGTGAAATGAAACGGGATAAGCTAGCACTCTTTGCGTTCATTATTTTCGCTTTCATCTTACTGATAGCGTATAGTGTCCCTCTATTTCTCGATCAGACTCGCATCGTTAGAATCGACTTTTCAAAAATCTATCAAACACCATCTGTGGAACATTGGCTTGGGACAGATTACGGAGGGCGCGATGTTTTTGGTCAATTGGTAATTGGAGCCCGAAACTCCATCACAATTGGAGTTACGATTACGCTTCTTGCGGGCTTTCTTGGACTAATGATTGGTTTGATTTCCGGTTATATTGGCGGGAAAGTGGATTTTGTCATTATGCGTATTTTAGACTTTTTAATGATCCTGCCTATTACGATGATGATTATTGTGTTTGTCGTCATTGTCCCGAAATTTAATGTTTGGTCCTTTATTGGCATTATGAGTGTGTTGCTATGGTTCGGCAAAGCGCGTCTTATTCGTTCGAGGACACTTGCGGAAAGAGAACTGGACTACGTCAATGCTTCGAAAACGGTCGGGACATCCAATGTAAAAATTATGCTGTTTGAAGTTTTTCCGAATATCAGCTCACTTGTCATCGTCAATATGACGTTAACGCTTGCAGGAAATATTGGCATTGAAACAGGTCTAACGTATTTGGGATTCGGCTTGCCTGAAAGTACGCCCTCACTTGGCACCCTCATTAGTTACGCGAAAAATCCAGATGTTATTCAACACAAATGGTGGGTATGGTTACCCGCGACTCTACTCATATTAATCATGATGCTGTGCATTAACTTTATCGGACAAGCGGTAAAACGTGCCGTGGATGCAAAGCAACGATTAGTGTGAGTAAGGGAGGAGAGCCGAAGTGGCAAAGAAGCATAGCTTGCTTCTCATTAGCCTACTATTTTTGAGTGGCGTATTCCTAGTGTTACGGATGGGTTATAACGAACAGATTGCCATTGCAGCACCTGTTTTTCCGCTGGAGGTTAGCAATCAGGGAGAAGCGCTAGAGGATGGGGAGCTCGTCTATGGGCTCGTATCGAATGCGCCGTTTGAAGGGACGTTGAACGCTGTCTTTTATTCTGGGGCACCCGACGCTGAAGTCATGGGATTTTTTGATGAAAGTCTGTTAGCTGTTGACAGTGACTCGCTCATTACAAACGAAGGAGCAGCAACGTATACCATTTCTGAGGATAAAAAAACGATTACCATCACCATTAAAGATGGTGTGAACTGGCATGACGGGGAGCCTGTTAAAGCATCTGACCTGCTATATGCATACGAATTGCTTGGGCATCCCGATTACGAAGGAACACGCTATACGTTTATGGTATCCAATGTTGAGGGAATGCCTGATTACCACGAAGGCGAGGCAAAGACGATTTCGGGCATTAAAGTTTCAGAGGACGATAAAACGATAGCCATTACGTTTACAGAAGCAACACCATCTTTGATGTCAGGCATTTGGACGATGCCAGTTCCGAGGCACTATCTTGGCGATATTACGACAGGCGAAGTGACGATGAAGGACATTGTCACTTCCGATAAAATACGTACAGCACCCATTGGTTTTGGCCCTTACAAAGTGGCGAAAATTGTACCGGGGGAGTCCGTCATGTATGAAAGATACGATGCATATTGGAGGGGGAGACCCAGTCTTCAAACTGTTGTTTTGAAAGTCGTTGCGCCAGAATCCATTTTAGGTGCATTAAAAACGGGTGAAGTGGATATGGCATCGATTCCTTCAGACCAGTATATACGCGCGTCAGAAATGGATAACATCGAGCTATTAGGGGCAGTGGATCGAGCTTACACCTATATTGGCTTCAAACTTGGAAAATGGGATGCGGATAAGAAGGAAAACGTCATGAACCCCAATGCCAAGTTAGCGAATAAGCTTGTCCGGCAAGCGATGTGGCACGCAATGGACAATGAAGCTGTTGGGAAGTATGTCTATCATGGGCTCCGTTTCCCAGCAACAACGCTTATTCTACCTGCGTTTGAACGTTATCACGACATGAAGAATGTTGGGCGCTCTTATAACCCAGAAAAAGCGAAAGCACTTTTAGACAAAGCGGGGTATATTGACGTTGATAACGATGGCTTTCGTGAAGACCCAGATGGTCATAAATTCGTGTTAAATTTTGTGTCGATGGCCAGTGATGAGACTTCAGAGCCGATTGCAAAATATTATATGCAAAACTGGGCGGACGTTGGACTTCATGTGCAATTATTAGATGGACGCATGCATGAATTCAATGCATTTTACAAAATGATTGAACAAGACAATCCGAAAGTCGATGTCTATCAAGGCGCATGGAGTACGGGATCGGACCCAGATCCGGCAGGTTTATATGGGCGAGCGGCATTGTATAATTACACGCGTTATACGAGCAAGAAAAACGATGAGTTGCTGGCGGCTGGAACGTCCGAAAAAGCTTTTGGTAGGGATTATCGTGTAGCCATTTATAAGGAGTGGCAAGCGCTAATGGTTGAAGATGTGCCCGTTGCGCCAACGGTTTATCGCTATTCACTAACGGGTGTCAATAAACGCGTCGTCAATTATACAATCGATTCAACCTCGCCGAATAAGTACCCGTGGACGTGGGGTGTATCGAGATAGCAAAAGCCGTCACCTGAGAAATGGGTGACGGCTTTTGACTGTTACGTTAGACGATTTTTATCATATGATGAAACGGTTCGCCGATAATAGTCCACGGTGACGCGATTTCGTAGCCGAGACGTTTGTAAAGGCGAATCGCTGGTTCTTTTTCGATTTCGACGTTCAATGCCAACTTGGTAAAGCCGGTTTGTTGGGCAATCTCTTCTGCATAGCGGAATAACTGTGTGCCGATGCCTTTGTTGCGGAACGCGGGATCTACACAAATCGCGTCAATATATAATTCGCCGGGGAGGGCTTCTGGGTCAACTGCAGGATTGCTTGCGCCTTTTTCGGAGAGCCAACGATTTAAGTTTTGATCGAGTTCCTCTTCAATATCGCCGGGATATAACGCCATAATGCCCGCAATGCTGCCATCGATTTCTGCAACGTACGTATAGCGGTAAGAATGCAAGTTGTCCTCTCGCTGGAATAGTACTTGCAAGGCTTGCTCAACCTTTGTCCAGTCGGTTTCGCCTGTCATTCGTTTCGTAATGTCGCCATTCGCCTCAATGAGTAGGGGAGCTGCGGCTTCTGCGTCGGCTGGTTGTGCTTGTCTAATTGTGATGTTCATGCTTTGAAACTCCTTTTGAGATAAATAATATGCCCTTAAAAAAGCTATCTCATAAACGAAAGTGAGATAGCTGAATGGACCTTATCTTGTATATTTTAAGCGTCGTTGCGCGATGGTCGGAAGTGTCATGCCGATTAAGATAACGAGGATACCGCTAACTTGAAGAATCGTTAGCGTTTCGCTCAATAAAATGACCGATGCTGTTACTGCAACGGGTAGCTCCATCGCGCTTAAAATCGATGTCATTGCGGTTCCAACTTTCGGTACGGCAACGGAAAAGAGATAGATGGGAATGACAATCCCAAATAAGCCGAGAATCAAGCCGTAAATCCACAAGCCGTCGCCGAATAATGTTCCGTTCCAGACGATTTCCGGTGTTTGGAAAAAGGCAATGGCAATGACTGCGAAAAATGATGTGAACAGTAGTCGTGTTTCTGTGTCCATGCCTTCGACTTGCCGTTGATTAATCATGACAAATGATGCAAAGCTGACTGCCGAAGCCATTCCCCATGCCCAACCTTGCCAAGGGATGCCACTTAAATCTGCATCAATGACACCTGCCGCGAGAATGGTTCCCGCGAAAAGGAAGAGCAGTGATATGACTTCAATACGCTTTGGAAGTCGACGCCTCGCGATACAGTCAAATAGCATACCAACCCAGGTAAATTGAAATAACATGACGACAGCAAGAGAAGCTGGCATATATTCAATCGCTTGTCCGTAAACAGTCCCGGTCGTTGCTGTAAATAATCCTGCAAGAATGAGTGTAAAACCGCCACCAAACTTCGGAACTTTATGCCGCACGACGATAAAAATGATAAGTGCTATGAAAAATCCAACGAAATATTGACTCGTCACGGCTTCGGCAGCCGTAAAGCCATCTTGGATCGCTAGTTTAATAATTGTTGAAAGAATCCCGTAACAACTCGCTGCAAAAACGATAAGTAATGGGTACATCCATTGTTTCATAAGAAAAATCCTCCTATTCCATCCAAATAGTATAGCACGCTTTCGGGTAAGTATGCAGGTATGAGGTCTGACAACTAAGCATGTGTCTCTTTCGATAAATCGTGTTCCATGATACGATGGAAAAAATGAATGTATAGGGAGTACAACTATAATGGATTCGAAGAAAAAGCATGTGTTGATTTACGGCGACGCGTTCGTCGATTATATAGCAGAGGATCAGTCAAACTCGACGTTTACAACGTTTCTTGGTGGGGCGACGGTCAATGTGGCGGCGGGCATTTCGAGGCTCGGTGCTCCTTCGGCGTTTATTACGGTGACAGGCGATGATGAGACGTCTCAATTTGTACGGGATGAACTGCAAAAAGAAGGCGTCGATTTGTCATTTGCGAAGTTGGAAAATGCTAAACGTGTGAGTGGTGTCTACGTCCATTTGACGGATGACAATGACCGTGTTTTTCACACATATATTGACGAGACGCCTGATATCCAGGTGGAAGCGTTAGATTTATCTGAAGAGGCTTTCCAAGATGCATCAGTTTTCCATATTTGTTCGGGGACGATGTTCCATCCAACGGCACTCGAGACAACGAAAGATGCAGTGCGTCTTGCGAAGTCGATGGGTGCTCAATTGTCGATGGACGCCAATATTCGTCCACTTCGTTGGGAAAGTGAAGCGTTTTGCCGCGAGACGTTACTGTCCTTTATTCGAGACATGGACATCTTGAAGCTAACGGAGGAAGAATTGGCTTTCCTGACAGAAACGGAGTCACTTGAGGCAGGAATTGCAAAACTTGCAGCTTATCACGTACCGGTTGTTTTAATAACGGCGGGCGAGCAAGGAACTTTTGCCGTAATGGATGGGGCGTTGACACATGTGAGCGTCGAACCCGTTGTACCAGTTGACACAACAGGAGCAGGCGATGCATTTATCGCAGGGATTTTGCGCCAAATTCATTTGAAAGGCTATCCTGAAACACATGATGAGTGGATTGACTACATTACTTTTGGCAATAAACTCGGTGCACTTTGCGCGACAAAGCCGGGTGCTTTATCGGCGATGCCGCGATTAGAAGAAGTAGAAGCGTAAATGATGGAATCCTTCCTTTGATTAGGGAGGATTTTTTTGTATGGAAATGGCCATGGTGGTCATAAATGAGCCTGAGTCGATGATAAAGAATATCATGGCGGTAATAATTTCGTTACGCGGGTTATTTTCTATCATATCGCACAACTTTGTTATATACAATATAGAACAGTGGTGATATGATATATGTAATAGTATGGAAGGAAAGGGTGTGTTTTTTATGGAGGAGCTTGCCAATATTCCGTGGAATCTCATTATGCCACTCATCGTTTTGCAGTTTATTTTAATGATCGTTGCCTTGGTTGATGTGATTCGTCATCAGCGAACGAATGGGCCCTTTATAATGTGGATTTTCATCATTGTTTTAGGGAATATGATAGGGCCAATTTTGTATTTTATCTTTGGGAGGCGACAAGCATGACGCAATTGCTTCACGTGGAACAATTGACGAAGAAGTATGGGGATTATGCAGCGGTCGATTTGATTTCGTTTGTACTGGAAGAGCATACATCGACTGCGCTAATAGGACCGAATGGGGCTGGAAAGACGACGACGCTGTCGATGCTAGCGGGTCTCGTCACACCAACGGTCGGAACCATCAAGCTGCAAGGTGATGCGAAGCAAGATATGCGTTCAATGATTGGATTTCTGCCGCAGTATCCGAAGTTTTTTCCATGGTTATCTGCGCTTGAATTTACAGAGATGGCAGCGCGGCTCAGTGGAGTGCCCACAAAACAGGCAATAGCGGAAGCGAAAAAAACGTTAGAATTTGTGGGGCTTGGCGAGGCGATGAATAAAAAGACGGGGACATTTTCGGGTGGCATGAAGCAGCGCCTTGGATTGGCGCAAGCGATTGTTCATAAGCCGAAGTTGTTGTTGTTAGATGAGCCGGTATCTGCGCTCGATCCAGTAGGTCGTCGCCAAGTGATGAATTTGCTGAAAGCATTGCAACAGGAAACGACGATTTTGTACTCAACACATATTTTGAATGATGCCGAAGAGATGACAGATCAGTTGTTGTTTTTACGGCAGGGAAAATTGGTAGAGCATGGTTCACTAGAGGATGTACGGGCGCGCTATGCAGATCCGCGCATTGTGATTGAGTTTGACACGGTGGAAGAGGTCAAGCGCTTTACGCAAAAAGTGGCTTGGCAAGTGGCGTCACAAGGGCTTGTTGCATCCGTTGATGTACAGATGGAAGGAATCGAAATGGCGACTGTTTTAGCTCTACTAAATTCCGAGTCGTTTGCAGTGCGCAAGGTTGAACGGCAGACGGCTAGCCTCGAAGAAATCTTTATGAAAGTGGCGGTGGTTTGATGAATGGGTTCGGCGTACTGTTGCGGAAGGAATGGCGTGAACAGACACGAAATTTCAAAATACTATGGATTCCACTGGTCTTTATGATCTTCGGTGTTATGGAGCCTATTACCAATCATTTTTTACCAGAAATCATGAAAAGTGTAGGCGGTATGCCAGAAGGAACAGAATTTCAGTGGCCGCAATTTCGAGGAGAAGACATTTTTATGTCCTTGCTCGGGCAATATCAGTTTGTTGGAATTTTAATCATCGTGCTTGCGTTTATGGGCTCGATTTCAGGGGAACGCAAAAATGGAACGGCAACATTACTTTATGTGCGTCCAATGTCTTTTCGACATTACTTTTTAAGTAAATGGCTCGTGATCAATGGGCTTGTTCTAGGAAGTGTTTGGTTAGGCTTCATAGCCGCATGGTATTACATTGATATCCTTTTCAATAGTGTAAATGCAGGAGAAGTGTTTGCTTTTGGTGCTACATATAGCTTATGGATTGTTTTTGTTGTGACCGTTGTGTTGGCGCTAAGTGCATGGCTACCAACAGGTGGTGCAGCAGGTTTGGCGATTATGATTACGCTTATTTATCAGCTAGTGGATGGGGTGATTGGAGCATATTGGACCGTATCACCATGGAAATTGGCGATGTATGCGTCATACTGGTTCCAGCAAGATGCGGATCTGTCTGACTTGTGGATGAGTGCTGGCGTGACAGGTGGGCTAATCGCTATGCTTATTGTCTTTGGCATCTTTATGGCGAAACGGAATGCAGCTAAGACGACGGTCTGAATCAATTACGCCTTGGCGTAATTGCGTCTGGATTTTGAATCGAGCTCGATTCAAAATCCGTGATATCCGCCGGAGGCCTTTATCTTTCTTCAGTAGGAGTCTTCTGCTGAAGAAAGATAAAGGCCTCCGGCATTTTTTTACCATTAAAA